>FAON01000014.1 GCA_001485605.1 Candidatus Kryptobacter tengchongensis | reverse complement strand
AGGAGCCAAATCCACTTCCAGATAGAAAAGCCCTTGATGATATTGTTTTTGATGCGCTTGGATTAACAGAAGAAGAAAGAAAAGAAGTTTACTGGGCAGTCGCAGAACTTGTAAAAAATAGGTTAGAAAAAGCAAAAAGTGTATAATGATTGTGGTAACTGCAAGCTTGCGAAAATAAACATAAACGTGGTAGGCGCAAGCTTTAGCTTGCGAAAATTAGAAAATTACGCACCCTGAAGGATGCGTCTACCAAAAAATTAAAAAACAATAGTAGGCAAGCTTTAGCTTGCGTAAAATAAACATATCGGTTAGCCGCAGGCTTCAGCCTGCGTAAATAAACATAAACAGTAGGCGCAAGCTTTAGCTTGCGAAAATTAGAACATTACGCGCCATGAAGAATGTAACTATCCATGATTAAAATAAAATTAAAACAGTTACCGTAAGTGGTAGCCGCAGGCTTTAGCCTGCGAAAATTAAATTACGCACCCTAAAGGGTGCAGCTACCATACAATAAATATGAGAATAATAGAGAAAAAACATAGACTAAATCGTAATTGTTATAAAGGACTTATACGAGCAAGTTTTACTCTTTGTATCAAGGGAAGAAAAAATATTTTCACAAGTTATAAAATTGTTTCCCCTTTCATAGAGATTCTCAAGGAATCTATTAAAAAATTTGATTGCAAAAATTGGGTTTATCTCTTTATGCCTGATCATTTGCATTTAGTTTTAGAAGGAAATTCAGAGGAAGCAGATTTATGGAAAGCAATAGTTTATTTTAAACAGAAAACAGGATATTGGTTATCAAGAAATGGTTGGGATGCAAAGTGGCAAAAGGATTTTTACGACCATATTTTAAGAAAGGATGAAGATTTGAAAAAACATATACGATATATTCTGGAAAATCCAGTAAGGAAAGGATTGACAAATGATTGGATGAATTATGAATTTAAGGGTTCAATTGATTATGATTTGTCGGATATTCTTTAATGCAACCACAAAAAAATACAAAAAGTAGCCGCAGGCTTTAGCCTGCGAAAATTAAATTACGCACCCTAAAGGGTGCACCTACCAAAAATGAACGAAAAATAAACATTACGCACCCTAAAGGGTGCGCCTACCAAAAATGAAAAAATCAATTCAAATTAAAAAACAATAGTAATTGGTAGCCCCAGGCTTTAGCCTGTGTAAATAAACATGAACAGAAGGCACAAGCTTGAGAAAATTATAACATTACGCACCAATGAAGTTACCGTAATTGGTAGTCGCAGGCTTCAGCCTGCGAAAAATTAAAATATTACGCACCCTGAAGGGTGCAGCTACCAAGATTGAAATTTAAAATTAAAACGATAACCATATGTGGTAGGTGCAGGCTTCAGACTGCGAAGAATGAGAAGAATGAGATTTGTAAAGAATACAAGAATACATTAAAATAATGGAGTGTATGATAAATGGAAACTATCACTTCTGAAAAACTTTCAAAGCTTGGTGAAAAATGGCTTGAATCTAAAATTCAAAGAATGAGAAATCTTTTAAAAATTGCTGAGCCTGATGAAGCTTTATATAGAGAAATTATGCTTTCCTTAGGTTATCCAAAAAATAAGGTTCAATTCTTAGAACTTGCCTTACTCCTTCCATTTAAAGAAATAAAAAATTTAAAGGAAAGAAAAATAATAGAAAAAGCCCTTCTTTATCGTGCAGGATTTATAGATGATAAAGAGGGATTACCTTTGAATTTTGATCTCTCATTAAGAATGGATAGGTCAGTATGGGAATTCAAAGGTATCAGACCCGCAAATTATCCCTCTGAAAGAATTAAAGGGATTTCATATTTATTAGCCCAAACTATTTTTGATGGTTTGATAGATTTCTTTACAAAAAAGATTAGACAAGAGATGAAAGATCTTAAAACTCAGAAGGAAGCGAAAGAATGCGTTGATAAAATAATGAGCTTTCAAGGAATCGGAAAAGAAAGAAAAAGAGAAATATTCTTCAACATTATTTTACCATTTGCTATAGCTTACTACGAGAATAAAAACTCTGATATCATCAGATTCTTAAAGGAAATTTTTAACAGTCATCCACCCCTTTCAGAAAATTCCGTTACCAAATCCTTCAGAAAATTCTTACCTAAAAATTCTGATTATTCAAAATTAAACAATTCAACGAAAACCTACTTTGGGATACATTTTTACATGAAAGAATACTCAAAATGACTTTAAATCACACTTTTTGACTTTTTAATATAGTTTTTTTATAATACTTACAAGGAAATTAAAATAAAACCAAGAAAAAGTGATAAAAAAAGTTAAAATATCCAATTTTCGCTCAATAGAAAAATTAGAAATTAAAATTGCACCACTCACTGTTTTGTATGGTCCAGCTGCTTCTGGCAAATCAAGTTTTCTTTACTCATTCCTTGTTTTAAAAAATTTCATTATAAATCCAAATCAACAATCAGATGGTTTTTTCAATCTTGGTTTCATGAATCTTGGTGGCTTTGATAACTGTGTTTTTAATCACGACAAAGAAAGAACAGTAGATATATTTATCTCTATTGACGACGGAGAGTACGGAATATCACTAAAGAAAAATTCAGCTGATATTTTTCTAAACTCAGAAATCATAAAAATGCAAGCTAAGGTGAGCATACCTTACGGACTTAATCAAAACTTCACATTTATGATTAAGGAGGATGAGCAAGAATATACTGTAAACTGGAATGGAATTTCATCCTCAGTTTCACCCAAACAACCAATAGCTGAAACACAGAATAAAGCAACTGAATTTTCAATCAAACTTAATAAGTTACCAGATTATTTGAAAGGAAAAATTGATATCGCACCGCATCGTAGAGGTTTTTTTCTTCCGAATTATTCACCTGCTCCAGTATCTCCAAATCCAACATCTGATGTTGAGGTTGCTTCAATTATCATTAATGATCCAGACCTTCCACCTAAAATATCAGTTGATCTAGAAAAGATTTTCAATAGAGATTTTAGACTTTATATACCACCAGGAATAGCAACAGCATTCTTCCAGACAACAGACAAGAGTTCAAGAACCCCTGTATATCTTGTAAATGATGGATTTGGAGTAAATCAGGTTGTCTATCTTCTTGCAAAAATTTATAGACCTGAAATAAAAACGATTCTAATAGAAGAACCTGAAGTTCATCTTCACCCATCTATTATTCGTTCCCTTGTGAAAACTTTTTGCTCAATCATTAAGGAAGAAGAAAAACAAATAATTTTAACTACTCACAGTGAGGTATTTGTTAGCTCACTCTTATCAGCGGTGAGAAGAAAAGATATAAAACCAGAAGATGTGAAATGTTATCTTGTGAAAAAAGAGAAAAGAAGCACAAAGTTTGAAGAACAAAAAATTAATGAAAAAGGACAAATTGAGGGGGGACTTTCTTCATTTGTAGAAGGTGAATTGGAAGATTTAAAAGTCTTCTTTGAAAAAAGTTAAAAAGCCTATGCCTCAAATTTTCATAATAGATGAATGGCTATGGTCTGACCTAAATGGTGAAAATGGACAAGAAAAACAAAAAGAGGCTGTTGATTTTTTAGAAGGGTTATACAATAAATGCGATAAAATCGCAGTAGCAAGGGCTTCTAAATTTCAGGAAAAGGAATGGGATTTTTCAAAGTATGCTACATCAGATGCGGTTAAGCGTGGGATAGCAAGATTTTATTTTAAGGCTATACATTTTAATTCACAAAAATATGAAGAAATATATATTGAGGAAGTGGAGGAACCTGACATAAACAGATTAAAACCAGATGATGCTTATCTTATAAAACTCTATCGCAAAACTAAAGCACCCATAATAACAACAGATACTAAATTGAAAAGCATTCTTGAAAGCAGAAATATTCCATGTGAGTTAAGAGATGAATTTTTAAAAAAATATTTATAGAAACCCCTGTACTAACTTATACTAAGATGAACTTAATCTTACCTTTAGTTGAAGAATGATAAAAGAACCTCAAAATGTAAATAGCAGGTATAACCATGCCAATAGAATAATGATAAGATTTTTCCCAAAACACAAAACTGCACCAGATGATGCAGGAAGATTAGAAAATCAATTTTATACTAACAGGACTTTATACTACCTTGAAGAAAAAAGTGGGCAAGGTAAATTATTTTAGTCAAATCCATTTCCAGATAGAAAAGTTTTTGGCGATATTGTTTTCCCACCCTTGAACTCACACCAGAGGAAAAAATCCACTGGGGCAGTTTTAGAACATATAAAAATAGCTCCGCGGGCAGGACTCGAACCTGCAACCCGCTGGTTAACAGCCAGCTGCTCTGCCAATTGAGCTACCGCGGAAGGTCGTTATAAATATAATATCAAAAAAAGAAAAAATCAAGAGTCCCAACCCCTCACTCCACAAAATCAGCAAAATCCCCCACTTCTTCCCTTATTTGGAAAATTTGACTTTAAAAAAGCAAGATTTTATATTTTTCAAAAAGCAAAAATTCTATGAAAACGCTTGGGAAAGATAAAAATTTTCTTTCTATCCCTGAAGATTTTTCAAATCTTGAAAACTCAAAAATCGTGATCCTACCAGCACCATATGAACATACGACAAGCTACATAAAAGGCACAATTCTTGGACCCGAAAAATTACTTGAAGCCTCCCATCAAGTTGAACTTTATGATGAAGAATTTCAAATTGAACTCTTTCGGGAGGTTGGAATTGCAACACTTGAACCAATTGATTTTACGGAATTAAAAGATGAAAAAGCAGTTGACGCTGTCTATAAAATCGTTCTTGAACTTTTGAAAAAAGATAAATTTGTCGTCACAATTGGCGGTGAACACACCATTGCAATCGGGGCAATTAAAGCTTACTCCGAAGCTTATCCAAACTTAACAATTCTCCATTTTGATGCTCACTCTGATTTGAGAGATGAATATCAAGGGAATAAATACAGCCATGCCTCGGCTCTTGCACGAGTTTATGAGTTTAACAAAAACCTCGTTCAGGTTGGGATAAGGGCACAAGATGTTGAAGAGGCAAAGTTTATAAAAGAAAACAAAATAAAAACTTTTTACGCATGGGAGATAAAATCGGGCAAATACAATAAAGATGGAAAAACCTGGCATGATGTTGTGATTTCGGAACTTGGCGAAAATGTCTATATAACTTTTGATCTTGATTATTTTGACCCAAGCGTTATGCCAGCAGTTGGAACACCCGTCCCAAATGGCTTATACTGGGATGAAACGATTGAATTAATCAAAAAAGTATCCGAAAATAAAAATGTCGTCGGTTTTGATATCGTTGAACTTTGTCCCTTGACAGGGCTTGAATACCCGAATTTTACAGCTGCATTTTTGACAAATAAACTTCTTAACATCATCTTCTCACAAAAAATTAAAGCAAAAGATTGAGCGAAAAAACCTACATAATTGATGGCTACAATTTAATACACAAATCAATCAAATTGAAAAAAATTTTTCACCAAAACCCACATCTTGCAAGGGAAATGCTCATTTCAACTCTTTCCGATTTCTTTTCAAATAGAAAAGATAAATGTATCGTAATTTTTGATGGAAGCCTAAACCAGCCCTCTTCCCTATCAACTCCGAAAGTAAGAGTTATATTCTCCACACCCCCATATAAAGCAGATGATGAGATCAAAAGAATTATAATGAGCAAAAATTTAAAAGATAGATTAAACTTCATCGTCGTCTCATCTGATAATGAAATAATAAATTGTGCCAAAGCTTGTGGCGCTGGCAGAATTTCCTCGGAAGATTTCATCAAAATTTTAAATTCACAAGGCAAAAACTCAAAAATTAGCGACGAAAAACCGTTTGTGAAACTTACAGAAGATGAAATCAAAAAAATGTTAGGGAAATGAATATACTCGTGGTTGATGACAACACCGAAGCAAGGAAACTCCTCGCCGAACTTCTAACCCAAGCTGGATTTAGCGTGACTGAAGCTGAAAACGGGAAACAAGCACTTGAAATTTTAAAGAATAGAAAAAATTTTTCTCTCATAATATCAGATGTTTTGATGCCAGTTATGGACGGTTTTAAACTTTGCCACGAAGTTAAATCCGACCCCGAAATCAGCTCAATTCCCTTCGTTTTTTACACTGGAAGTTATATCTCAAATGAAGATAGAATCTTCGGGATGAACCTTGGGGCAGATGATTACATAGTGAAACCGATAAAGTTTGAGGAATTTCTTAAAAGGATAAAAGAGATAATTCATAAAGGCGAAGCGAGAAAGGGAATCGGTGAAATTAAACTGGATGAATTTGCGTATCTTGAGGAATACAACGCAAGACTCGTTCATAAACTTGAAGATAAACTAATTCAGCTTAATCAAGCATACGAGGAAATCAAACTCAAAAATGAAGAGCTTGGAGCAATAAATGAAATTCTCACGGCGTTAAATTCTTCAAGGGATTTAACTCATCTTTTCAAGCAAATTTCAAAATACATTACAAAACTTTTCAACGCTGATGCTGTTAACTTTTATATTTACGATGCCCCAAATAATGCCTTGAACCTTTTCTACTCATTTTTAAAAACTGGGGATATAAATCCATTTGAAAAGTATAAAACCCTGAAATTTGGAGATGATTTTGCTACCGAAGTTATAAACCAAAAAATCACCATCTATCAAAATCCAACGAAAGGAAGCACAAGGATAAGAGGTGAAATCTTTGAATATGATTTCAGGATCTTTGTTGAGGTAGCACTTCGTGTCAGGGATAAATTCATCGGTTCAATTGAGCTTGCCTATAAACAGGAGGAGATACCTTTTGATGAAAACGGGATTTATTTACTTGACACACTTTCGCATCAGATTGCCCTTGGAATTGAAAACCTGCTTCTCGTTTCAGAATTAAAAAAATCTGAAGAGAAATACAGAAAGTTTGTTCATTTAACCCCAGCGGGACTTATAGTTCTGGATGAAAAACTCAACATATTATTTGCAAGTGATGTGGCAAATGAAATTTTTGAGACAAAGGTTGAGGGGAAAAATCTGAGGGAGTTTATAACTTCATCAATCATTGAGGAGATATGTCGTCGTGATTCTTTTGTTAGTTCCGGTTCAAAGTATGCTGATAAAACATTTGAGGTAGAATACAAAGGTAAAGCACTTTTGATTTCAATCACGGGAAGATTAAACGATCCGAATCTTGGCAAATGTATTGCTGTGATAAATGATATAACAGAGTTGAGGAAACTTCAAGAGGAGAAGAGAAAAATTGAAGCAAAACTCTGGCAGGAATATCGGCTTGCTTCAATTGGGAGACTTGCTGGTGGAATTGCGCATAATCTTAAAAATCCACTTGCTGTGTTAAACCTTGGACTACAAGCTTTGAAAAGAAAAGGGGTTGAACCCGAACACATTGAAAAATTGATGAAACAGGTTGAAAGAATAAACCAAATCATTGAAAATCTTTCAATCAAAACAAAAGAAGAGGTTGACAAAAATAAGAAAAAATTTGATCTTAACGAGCTTATAAAAAAAGAGCTTGAAACACTTGAGTTTGACCCGTTCTATAAACACCAAGTGGAGAAAGATATTAAGTTAAGTGAAAGACCGATAGTGATTGAGGCAGTTTATTCTGATTTTTCAAATGCGATTTCACATATTTTAAGAAATGCTGTTGATGCAATGCTCAACGCTGAGAAAAAAATTCTCGGCGTGAAAACATGGGAAGATGAGGAAAACATTTATATTGAAATTACAGATACGGGCATCGGGATACCAGACGAGATAAAAGACAAAATTTTTGAGCCATTTTTCACAACAAAATCCACGAATAACTTCACTGAACTAAAAGGCGTCGGTCTCGGGTTGACGATAACATATCATAATTTGAAAATTTACGGTGCTGAATTTGAAATTGACTCAGCGGTTGGAAAAGGAACAAATTTTAAAGTAATTATCCCAAAGAAAAATGTTGGGTGTTAAATAAATGATTTTATACAGATACATACTTCGGGCACATGTGGGACCTTTCTTCTTTTCCTTTTTCTCCTTGATATTAATTTTCCTTTTGCAATTTTTGATGAAATATATTGACCAGTTAATCGGGAAGGGTCTTGGATTCTGGGTTATAGCTGAGTTAATAGTCCTAAATCTTGCATGGATAGTTGTCCTTGCGGTTCCGATGTCGGTTCTTGTTGCGGTTCTTATGGCGTTTGGTGGATTATCAGCAAACAATGAAGTAACTGTGATCAAATCAAGCGGAATGAGTTTATACAAGATGATGTTTCCCGTTTTTCTCGTTTCACTTGTGATAACGGGTTTGCTTATAATTTTTAACAACAGGGTTTTACCTGATGCAAATCATAGATTGAAAGTTTTGATGATAGATATACACAGAAAGAAACCCACATTGACACTACACCCAGGAATATTTTCAACCGATATCTCTGGCTATGCGATTTTAGTCAGGAAAACATACGAACATACAAACGAATTTGAGGATGCGACGATTTACAATTATTCTGACCCGATGAAACAAATTATAATAACTGCGAAGCGTGGTAAAATTTCCTTTACACCTGATTACAAAAAGCTGATCATGGATCTTGAAAATGGGGAGATACACGAACAGGATGTAGAAAATAAAAACCTTTACCGAATTGCAAAATATGAAAAATACAGAGTCGTGATGGAAGTTGAAGGATTTGGTTTTGAACGCTCGCCCGACAACGCATTTCAAAGAGGTGACAGGGAGTTAAGTGCTGAAGATATGTTGAGGATAGTTGATAGTTTGAAAAATATTCAGAAAAAAATTTATGAGAGTTTAAATTCAATCGCAGCTACAAATTTTAAAAAGCCATTTCATGGTGAATTGATAATGTCTTCATCGTTTTATCAATCCCCTGTTAGAGATTCAATTGGTGATTACGAAGCGCTTGTATCCGCAATACAAAAGTTGATAAGTTTGAACGCAATTATGAAAAACTATTTGACGCAAATTGAATACTATGATCGTTCAATTGATGCTTACATGGTGGAGGTTCATAAAAAATATGCTATTCCGTTTGCATGTGTTGTTTTTGTTCTCGTTGGGGCTCCGCTTGGTATGATGGCAAGGAGAGGAAATTTTGGGGTTGCAGCAAGTTTAAGTTTGTTCTTCTTTCTTTTTTATTGGGCTTGTTTGATCGGTGGAGAAAAGCTCGCAGATAGGGATATCCTATCGCCATTTTTAAGCATGTGGATTGCAAACTTCGTTGTTGGATTGCTTGGAATTTATCTTACGATAAGAATGGGGAAAGAAGCTATGATAATTGATTGGTATCGTATAAAGGAAATTATGCCACAAAAGGTTAAAACATGGCTTGGCATTCCAGAGGAAGAAGAAATTTTAACGGATAGATATGCAAGGTAAATTGAAAATAATTGATATCTATGTCACGAAACAATTTCTCCAGATGATAATCTTCGGTCTTATTGCCTTCATTTTGATTTTCATTCTGGTTGACCTGATGGAAAACCTTGATGATTTCATTGATCAAAGAGTTTCCCTATCCATAATTTTAAAATACTACCTTTACTTTTCACCCGAAATTATAAAGCTTACTTTGCCCGTTGCGGTTCTACTCTCATGCCTTTTCACAACAGGCAGGTTGTCCAATTTAAACGAACTTACAGCCATAAAAGTTGGGGGTATGAGCCTTTATAGATTCATGATGCCATTTTTGATTGTATCTCTTTTGTTGAGTCTTTTATCGGTTTATTTCAATGGTTGGGTCGTTCCAAAGACCAATAAGAAGAAATTAAACCTTGAAAGAGTTTATATGCGTAAACACTTGGAGTCGTGGGGGAAATATAACATTTACATACAGGATACATACACAAGGCTGTTATCAATTGGATATTTTGATGATGAGCTCAATGTGGCACACAGGGTTGATATTCAGGATTTTGATCAAGATGATGTCACACGGATTACGGCACGCTACATAGCTCCTGCGATGAAATGGGATAGCTTAAAAGATAGATGGTTGCTTATTAATTGCATTTATCGTAAGTTTTACTCAAATAGCGAGTTAATTGAAAAGAAGGATACACTTGATATTGGAAAGTTAAACTTTAAACCAATTGATATAAAACGCAAGCAAATGAAGCCAGACGAGATGAATCTTGATGAGATGAGAGAATTCATACGAGATCAAATAAGAAGCGGGAATGATCCGTCAAGATGGCTGACGGATTATTATTCAAAATTGGCTTTCCCATTTTCAAATTTTATAGTTGTTCTTTTTGGAGTTGCGCTTGCATCTCAAAAGAAAAGAGCCGGGCTTGCAATGGAGTTTGGGCTTAGTTTGTTAATCGCTTTTCTATATTTTATCTTTATGAAGATAGCAGCATCATTTGGTTACGCTGGAATCTTGCATCCATTTATTTCAGCTTGGCTTGCAAATATAATTTTCTTAATTGGTGGGATAATTGTAATTTTAAAAGTGAGAAAATAAAAGGAGTTTAGAAAATGGGACAACAGCAGTTATTGCTTTTGGTTCTTGGGGCAATTATAGTAACAATTGCAATAGCAGTTGCAATAAATATATTCATCTCAAGATCGGGGGCAATAGCGGAACAATATCTAAACGATACAATTAATGATTGCCTCAGGATCGGTCAACAAGCACAGGCATGGGTTAGAAAGCCAGCTGAATTTGGGGGAGGTGGATGGTCATTTCAAAACTTTCAACTTTCTTACATTAACTTTCCCGAATCAACAAACTATGCGAAATATCAAATCGCTGTGAAAACAAGAGATAGCATGATTGTGCAAGGTAAAACGATAACAGGTCAAATTGTTGAAGTCTCAGTCACACATTATGAAATAAGCAAGCCAAGAATTACAAGATAATTAAAATCCAGAGGACTTATAGATTATCTTCCCACCGAGAACGGTCATAAGCACCTTAACATCTTTTATTTTTTCAGGCGGTATGTTAAATATATTGTCCGATAAAACGACGAAGTCAGCTAATTTACCAGGGGTTATGCTCCCTTTTTCATTTTCGGCAAATTCAGCATAAGCGTTATTTATCGTATAACATTCAACTGCTTCTGCAACGGAGATTTTCTGCTCCGGAAACCATCCTTCTGGATGTTTCCCATCAAGAGTTTGTCTTGCCACAGCTGCGTAAATCCCAAGGATTGGGCTTAACGGAGCGACATTCCAATCGCTACCAAAACAAAGTTTAACCCCATTATCAATGAAAGTTCTGAAAGCATAACTTGTTTTACATCTCTCTTTCCCAATTCTTTTCTCTGCCCATCTCCCATCATCAATTGCGTGATAAGGTTGCATTGAAGCGATTACATTCAAATCTTTAAACCTTGCGAAATCCTTTGGATGTATATGTTGAGCGTGTTCTATTCTAAATCTTCTATCCCATGCCGGGTTTTCTCTGACAATTTTTTCAAATAGAGAAAGAACCAAACTATTTGCACTATCACCAATGGCATGAATTGAAAGTTGCAGTTTAGCTTTATCAGCTTCAATAGCCCACTTTTCAAGTCTTCCATCAATAACGATGTCGGTTGCAAGTCCTTTGGTATTTGGATTTTCATCATAAGGGTCAAAGAAAAGCGCTGTCATTGAACCAAGCGAACCATCTGCGTATGCTTTAAGTGAACCGATTCTTATATACTCATTCCCAAATGGAACTTGAATTCCAACTTTCGCTAACTCTTCCCACTGTGAGATCGGCAGGCGAAGGAAAACTCTAATTGTCAATTCTCCCTTCTTGTAAAGTTCTTGATAAGCCTTGAAATCCTCAACCGTTCCTATATCGTGTATTCCCGTGAGCCCGAGTTTTTTTGCCTCCTCAAGCGCAAGTTTAATTGCATTTATTCTCTCCTCAAGGCTTGGCTCAGGTATAATTCTATAAATCAACGACATCGCTTCATCTTTCAAAATACCTGTTGGTTCACCTTTCTCATCGCGAACTATTAATCCTCCCGGTGGGTCCGGTGTTTCCTTTGTCACTCCTGCAAGTTTTAAAGCCAGACTATTTGCAAGTCCCATGTGTCCATCGTATCTGGTTACAAAGACCGGCGTATTCTGAGTATATTGGTCTATCCATTCCTTCCGTGGCAATTCTCCACCCCAAAGCTCATGATCCCAATCTCCACCTGTGATCCATTTACCTGGGTTTTTTTCGGCATATTCTTTGATTCGCAAAGCGAATTCCTCAGGTGTCTTAGCATCTCTTAAATCAACGCTCATAAGTTGAAACCCACCACTTACAAAGTGAGTATGGTCATCAATAAATCCAGGCAACATTAATTTCCCTTTTAAATCAACGATTTGGGTATTTTTTCCAGCTAACTTTTTAATTTCGGAATTTGAACCAACTGCGATTATTTTATCTCCTAAAACAGCAACCGCCTGAGCTACTGGTTTTGTTTTGTCAACAGTCCAAATTTTGCCATTGATAAAAATTAGATCAGCTTTAGGCATTTGTGCGAGAAGAATTTGTTGTAAAAGAAGGATTGCGATAAGTTTAAATTTCATAGCTCCAAATAATTTATTAGCAATTTGCTTTTGATTTTCTCCAAGATTGAACGAGCAACATCAATGCTTACTGTTTGAGGTGATTCTATATCACCTTTTACAGGTATGTTTAAACGAATTAAAAACTGTGGTTCGTTATCAGAAAAATTTCTAATGTCCGCAACATTAATAACGATTGCATCCCCGGTATCTTTTGTTTTATCTTTTAAAAGAATAGGATCACCATACACAAGCCCTAATTCAGAAATTAGAAAAATAGTGGGTTCACTCCATGAAATCTCACCTTTACCAAGCTTGTTAATCAACCTGATCTCACCGCTTCCTTTAAAGTTCGTTTTGATTGAAAATTTAACACCGTTAATTATTAAATCACTTCTTCTTTCCTTTGAACCAGCATGGTAAGATTCAAATCCAAGAGCCCTTAATAAAGCGACAAAAATATGCTCAACCGCTCCACCGACAACAAATCTATTTTCATATATCGCGGTATCATATTCTTTAAGCAACATAACAATTGCGTTAACAAACTCACTTTTAATTTCCTCATATCGCTCACTTTCAATTTTAAGTTTCAGTTCCCTGAATAAATCTCGCGACTTTTTAAAATCACTCATTATTTGATTCAAATAGGTTTACTTGCACACTTTTCAACCTTTCCCGCACAAATTCACAATACTGGGGCACAATTTCAAACCCCAAGAAATGTCTGTTCAAAGCTTTTGCAACCACTACAACTTGCCCGGAGCCAAGAAAAGGGTCAAAAACTAAATCCCCCTCATCAGATGCATAAAGGATAATTTTCCTTACCAGAGCAGTTGGAAGCTTCGTCGGCGTCTTCACTTTACCAGTCCAGTATTCTCGGTTAATTATCCAGACATCCTCGGGATAATGCTCAATTTTGTTAAACTTATATTTTTCTTCGTCCTTGACAACGAAAAGAATATGATAATGACTTGTCACAAATTTCCTCTGGGTGAAAACACCAAATTGATATTTCCAGATTATATGATTGATTGTAATAAAGCCGACATCATCAAGTGCATTAAGTATATCTTTCAAATTTGTCCAGCCTGAAAAGACAAACATTGAGCCTGTGGGCTTAAGTATTCTATAGGCTTGGCTTATCCAGTTAAATGAAAACTCATAGTATTTTTCTTTCGGTATCTCGTTATATCCCTCAAGGACTTTTTCAGGGTCTCTGTTATAGTTATTTCGTCTGGCTTTGAAATCAATAGCAAAAGGTGGGTCGGTTATAATCAGGTCAATTGCTTCATCCGGGATATCTTTCATAAGCACCAACGAATCCCCACAATAAATGTTATCAATCTCAAAATTCCCGATTTTCATATGAAAGGGATTTGATTTTAATTAAGTCCTTTGGATTTAAGTTAAATTTTTACACACATAAATGCAAATCACTCATACCTTAATGCTTCAACTGGGTTAAGGTTGGCTGCTTTTCTTGCCGGGTAAAATCCAAAGAAAATTCCAACAGCTGCGGAAAATCCAAACGCAAGAAGTATCGCTCCAACTGATATAAACACAGGCCATCCGGCAAACCCAGAAATTACCCTTGAAATTAGGACCCCAAGAATTATTCCGAAAATCCCACCTGTAACAGTCAGGACAACAGCTTCAAGAAGAAATTGAAATAATATGTCTCTTTTGCGAGCACCAACAGAAATACGGATACCAATTTCCCGAGTTCTCTCTGTTACAGAAACAAGCATTATATTCATTACACCAATTCCACCAACAATTAATGAAACCGAAGCTATACTTCCTAATAGAATTGTCATTATTCTTGATGTTTCCTGAGCGGTTGATGCTATTTCAGTTTGGGTTCTAACGGTAAAATCATCCTCTTGCCAAGGTTGAATTTTATGTTTTTCTCTTAACACCTGTGTAATTTGTTGCTGGGCAACTGGTATTAAATTTTGGCTAACAGCGGAGACGAGAATTGAGCCAATGAAAAAGAACCTTGAAAGCCGTGTCATAACAGTTGTATAAGGTGCAACAATTATATCATCCTGATCCTGACCCATCACATTTTGTCCCTTTGGCTCAAGAACCCCAACAACTTTGACTGGAACATCGCGAATTCTTATGATTTTACCAATTGGATCCTCATCGCCAAAAAGAGCATTTTTAACAGTTTGACCTATAACGCAAACCTTTGCTCCAGCTTTGACATCTTGCTCAGTGAAATAACTCCCTGCTGATAACCCCCAGGCTCTTATTTGAAAATAATCGGTATTAACCCCATAAATCCCAGTTCTCCAGTTATTATTTCCGTAAATTACTTGAGACATAGTTCTAACAACAGGCGTCACATAGGCAACAGCATCACATTGATTTTTTATCGCTTCTACATCTTCAACCGTTAATCTACTTGAAAAACCCACCTCCATTCTAACTCTCCCAGATTGCGTTGGCGCCCCAGGAAAAACGACAAGAACATTTGTCCCAAGTGATTCAATTTGTTTTTGAACGGAATACTGTGCTCCCTGACCAACTGCAACCATTGCTATAACAGCAGCAACCCCGATTATTATCCCAAGTATGGTTAAAAACGAACGCATCGGGTTGCTCTTTATTGAATGATATGCTGAAAGGATTGTATCCTCAAGATTCATCGTTCGCTTAAAATTTTGTTTTTTTACAAATTTAGATGAAAGAAAGAAGAAAAAGTTTCATAAGTCCGACCAATATACTTTACCCCTGTTTATTACCCCAAGCGGTTTCCCTTTAAGCTTCCATCCGATAAATGGAGAATTTCTTGATTTTGACTTGAACTTTTTCGCATCAACGATCCATTCGGAATTTGGATCAAGCAAGGTTAAATTTGCGATCTCACCTTCCGCAATTTTTACTTGTGGCAAGCCGAGAATTTTTCTCGGGTTTACCGCAAATAGCTCTATCATACGATGTATTGAGATAACTCCTTTATTGACAAATTCACTCAAAATTAATCCAACAGCAGTTTCAAGCCCAATTATCCCAAAAGGAGCGGAAGCGAAGTCAGCCTCCTTCTCCTCAGGCGCATGAGGAGCATGATCAGTAGCAATTACATCAATCGTTCCATCTTTCAACGCCTCAACCAAACTTTCAATATCTTCTCTGCTCTTCAAAGGTGGATTTACCTTCAAATTTGTATCATAACTTGATCTCCATATATCTTCATCTGTTAGAAGAAGGTGATGTGGTGTAACCTCTGCAGTGATGTTCAATCCCTCGTTTTTGAATTTTCTTAACAGCTCTATTGAGCTTTTACTGCTAATGTGAGCGATGTGGTATTTTACTTTTTTAATTTTCGGCTTTAAATACTGAATTAACCTCAAATCACGATACAAAATAATTTCTTCGCTTATATCTGGATACGGTGGTAAGCCAAGCAAGGTTGACCAATATCCCTCATTTGCCATTCCATTTTGAGTTAAAGTTTTATCCTCGCAATGTTGGATTATAACCCTGTCAAACATACTTATATATTCAAACGCTTTTCGCATAACCCCTGAATCCTGGACTGGATTCCCATCGTCAGAAAATCCAACCACTCCAGCTTCAACAAGTTCTGCAATCGGAGCCAGTTCCCTACCCTCTCTCTTTTTCGTTACAGCACCAATCGGGTAAACTTCAATCATTCCATCAAGTGATTTGCTTGCTCTTTTCTTAACATATTCAACAACGCTTGGTTCATCCATTGGTGGTTCCGTATTGGGCATACAGCATAACCCTGTAAAACCACCATTCGCTCCCGCCTCAATTCCAGTCTCAATTGTCTCTTTATGTTCAAAGCCAGGTTCTCTTAAATGAACATGCATATCAATGAAACCCGGTGAGATTATTTTCCCACTCATATCATAAACTTGAAAATCCTTAGTTTCTTCAATATTACCGAGTTTCTCTATTCTCCCATCAACTATCAATAAATCAATCACCTCGTCAAGACCTTGTGATGGGCTGATAACTCGTGCGTTTTTTAGAAGTATCTTCATCTCAACAGAGTTTAAATTTTGTTTTCAATTTGACATTGTTCCAAGAAGATAGAGAACAGCCATCCGTATTGCAACGCCGTTCGTTACCTGCTCAAGTATAAGGGAGTGTTCACTATCAGCAACATCAGAAGAGAGCTCAACGCCCCGATTTATTGGACCAGGATGCATTATCAAAATTGGTTTGCTCGCTTTTTCAAGCCGTTTTCTCGTTATGCCAAAAAATTTATGATATTCTTGAAGCGAAGGTATAAAAGCTGAATTTTGTCTTTCAAGTTGCAATCTTAAAACATTCAAAACATCAACCTTCGGAATAACTTCATCAATGTTGTGGTAAACTTCAACTCCCAACTTTTCAATATCTTTCGGGATAAGCGTTTCAGGACCACAAACGCTGACACTTGCACCAAGAGTTTTTAAACCAAATATATTTGACCTTGCAACCCTGCTATGGAGTATATCCCCGACTATACAAACATTTAAACCCTGAATATAACCAAATTTCTCACGCATGGTGAAAATATCAAGCAAAGCCTGTGTCGGATGCTCATGTGTTCCATCGCCTGCATTTATAACATTTGCATCAACTACCTTGGCAAGGAAATGTGGGGCTCCAGATGATGAATGTCTTATCACGACCATATCAATTTTCATCGCCTCAATATTTTTCACGGTATCTTTAAATGTCTCACCCTTAGCAATGCTACTTCCAGCAGTTGTAAAATTAACAACATCAGCTGATAACCTCCGCTCAGCAAGTTCAAATGAAATTCTCGTCCTCGTTGAACTCTCAAAGAACAAATTCACAACTGTTTTCCCTTGCAATGTTGGAACTTTTTTAATTGGTCTTTCAAGAACCTCCTTAAATGAAACCGCTGTATCTAAAATTAACTCAATATCTTCCTTAGGCATCCCTTCAAGCCCAAGAAGGTGCCGACTTTTTAACGCCATGTTATTCCCTTCCCTTTATTTTTATAATAAAAAAGCCGAAACCAATCGGTTTCGGCTTCAATCACGCTCAATTAAAATAACAGAATCCTCACCATCTACCTCCCGCAGTTTAACCCTTATCTCCTCATTTAAGCTCGTTTTAACCCTCCTACCAACAAAATCCGCTTGAATTGGAAGCTCACGATTCCCACGATCAATCAAAACAACAAGCTGAACCGTTTTAGGTCTACCGAAATCCATTAACTCATCAAGAGCAGCTCTAACGGTTCTACCCGTAAACAAAACATCATCAACAAGGATTATATCCCTATCATCAATTGAAAAATTGATTTCGGTTGTTTTAACTTCAGGTTGCCTCAATTTTAACCTAACATCATCACGGTAAAAAGTTATATCAAGAATTCCAACCGGGATTTGATTATTTTCAAGTTTTGAAATTTTTTCGGCAATCCTTTTTGCAAGAAATTCTCCCCTCGTCCTTATCCCAACAACTGCAAGATTTTTTGAACCCTTATTTCTTTCAACGATTTCATAGACCAACCTGTTGAGCGTTCTCTCAATATCATCAGCGTCCATTATTTTCTCTTTCACCTTCATAATCCGCCGTTAAAAATTTTTGTAAAGATAAAAATTTGAACTCAAAAAATCAAACTTGATAATTTACGCCAAATGATGTATATTTATTTGCACCAAAATAAATTCCATTTGAAAGCAGTGTTTGAAAAACTTGAAAAATTAAAAAAGCGATATGAAGAACTCACACAAATTCTAACTCAACCTGATGTCATCTCAAACCTTGAAAGATATAAGGCTCTCTCAAAGGAACATCACGAACTCTCCGAAATAGTTGAACTATACAACAAATATCTTGAAACAGAAAAAATTTTGAATGAGACAAAAGAGCTATATAAAACAGCAAATGATCCAGAATTCAAAGAACTTGCTCAAGAGGAGATAAACTTACTTCAAAGCAAATTGAAAAAACTTGAAGATCAACTCAAAGAAGCTCTTATACCCAAAGATCCAAATGATACCAAGAACGCAATTGTTGAAATTAGAGCTGGAACTGGCGGAGAAGAAGCGGCTCTTTTCGCTGCTGACCTTTTCAGAATGTATTCAAAATATGCCGAGAAAAAAGGATGGAAAGTTGAAGTTATGGATTTCAATGAAACAGGGCTTGGTGGATTTAAAGAGATAATTTTCTATGTCACTGGAGATAATGTCTATGGGACATTAAAATATGAAAGTGGCGTTCACAGGGTTCAAAGAGTTCCAATTACTGAATCAAGTGGAAGAATTCATACCTCAGCTGCAAGCGTTGTCGTCTTGCCAGAAATTGAAGATGTTGAAATTGAAATAAATCCAGATGATTTGAAAATTGAATTTTACCGCGCAGGTGGGCATGGAGGACAAAATGTCAACAAAGTTGAAACCGCCGTAAGAATTACGCATATACCAACCGGGATCGTCGTCCAATGTCAAGATGAACGCTCACAGTTTAAAAACAGAGAAAAAGCGATGAAGATTCTCAGATCAAAATTATACGATAAAATACTTGCAGAAAAAGAATCCGAGCTAACAGCCCACCGCAGAAGCTTGGTTAAAACTGGTGATAGAAGCGAAAAAATAAGAACATATAACTTCCCACAAAATCGTGTAACAGACCACAGAATTAATCTCACACTTTACAATCTTCAAGAAATCCTTGATGGCGAACTTGACCAGTTAATTGAATCGCTGAAACTTGCTGATAGAAAAGAGCAACTTGAACAAAGCTAAAATAAAATCACTTCGGTAAATTAAACTTTGCGTAAATATAAAATTTTAAAGTGTCATCCGTTGGGATGAATAAAAGAGTTGGTCTCTTAACTTTGAAATCTGTCAAACTTATTTGAAAACTACCTTCAACGATCAACGACTTACCTTCCTGCTTCACTTTGCCATTCATTGTTATTTCCCGAGTTTGCCCATGGAATGTGAGGGAACCATTAACAATTATATTATCACCGTTCAACTTTATATCGTTGCTTTTAAAAGTCACTGTCGGATACTTCAGTGCCTCAATTACCTCCATTGCGTGTGAATCACGGTTTGAATTTCCACTATTGAATTTAAAAACATCCGCAACTGCCTCAGCCTTTACAATTTTGTTATATCCCACATCAAACTCAATCAAAAATTTAACCTCGTTGTTTATAGCTCTTACTGAATGAAGTGGATGACGAAGGAAATATTGAACATAAGACACCCCATTTTCAGCCTCTATCAAAACAGTTTGAGAAAAAACCGTTGAAAATAAAAACATCGCCAAAACAGATATCAATAAAAATTTCATTTCAACCTCCCCATTAAATTTGCTTCTTTACCTGAAAAATGTAATCACAATCATAGCACTTGTTAAAGATGCAAGCGTTATATAGCCAGAAATTCGGTGAATCCTTCTTGCTTTTATAGGGTCTGAGCTTTTCTTAACTGATAAACCAAGCAAAGGCGTTGAGATCATCCCAGCGAAATGAACCCATGCAAGTGCTTTATGGATTGAAATTGAACTTGTTTCTTTTTTATGCCTGACAAGTGGCGGTGGAGAAAATAAAGCAAGTGAGGCAGTCAAATAATATGATGCGATTGTGAATTTGACAAGATTTCTATGTCTGTTAAGAAGTTTATATTCCCCATCAAAGACCCTCTGTCCGTAATAAACTGTTGCCGTCATCAAACCAAGTGTGATGAAACCACCAAGTTGATGAAGCGATAACATCGTTCTTCTAAATTTTATCTCCTTTTCTCTTGCTTCAGGTGTAAGCGGTGCAATTCCAACAATCCTGAAAAATCCCCGTTCTCCCCATAAAGTTTTTTCAATTAAGCTCAATTTTTGTGGAAGCAAATTCACAGAAGAAGTATCACTTTGAGCCTTTAAAACTTGTGAAAATAAAAAAAGCAGTAAAATAAATCCCAAACGCATAGCACCTCCGTTGATTTTTCAAAAACCAAGTTCAAAAGTTTTAACACTCCCCAAAAATGAAATCGTTCCAGTTCACTCCCACCTTACGGCTTCGGAAGGAACTATACTTGCTGCTCTTCTTGCGGGATAGTAAGAAGCAAAAGAACAAAGAAAAATCGCAGCAAGCCCAACGGCAATGAAATCAGTTAATTTCATTTCAACGGGAAGAGATGGAACTATGTAAATCGTTGGGTCAAGCGGAAAAACATGATATTTTTCTTGAATGTAACAAACAGTAAAACCAATTAAACTCCCAATACCTGTCCCGATCAGGCCAATTATAACCCCTTCAAACATGAAAATTCTAATTATATCTGAATTTTTTGCCCCCATCGCTTTTAAAATCCCTATATCTCTCGTCTTTTCAATTACAGACATAGTCAATGAACCAAGAATATTAAAGGTTGCAACGAAAATTATAAGCGAAAGTATAACATAAGCAGTCCATCTCTCAATTTGCATAACAGAATATAAGTCTCTGTGAAGATCATACCAAGTTTTAACCTGAAAATTATCACCAAGTTTAGATTGAATCATCCGTTTAACATTTTCAGATTGATTAATATCATAAAGGCGGATTTCAACCCCATTTATTTTTTTAACCATGTCAAAAAGCTCTTGCGCAGATCCTATGGAAATAAACGCATAATATCCATCATAGTCTTTATTGTTTGATTCAAATATCCCAGAAACAACAAACTTTTTCACATTTGGCTGAACAAGCCCAAACATTGTAGAAAAGCTTGGACTTATAAGAGTTACCGTATCACCTACAAGTGCATTTAATCTATCCGCTATCGTTAATCCGAGAATAATCTTCGGCAATCCCCCATTCTCAGATAAATCAAAATTTCCAAGAACGATTTTATCAGGAAGTCCAGAAACAAGATGAGCCTTATCTGGTTCAATTCCCTTAATGTATAAAACTCTATTGTTTCTATCCGAAATTAACATTGCCTTATTGATAACAAAAGCTGCATATCCTTTGATATAATGTATATCCGAGATCGCCCTTTCTATTTGAGATAAATCATCTTCGCTCAGATTCAATTTTTTTTCAATTCTTATATGTGGGTCAAACTCAACAAGGATCTTCGTAACAAGTCCATTAAATCCATTGAAAATAGATAAAACAATTATTAAAGCTGACACGCCAATAGTAACCCCGATGAGCGAGATTAAACTTATAATTGAAACGAAAGTTATCTTCCTTTTTGTGCGAAGATATCTCCAAGCGATGAAAGTTGTAAGCGGGAGTTTTAGCATAAATTTGCTTTTAAAGGCAAATTTTAAAGAAGAGGGTAACCAACCTAAGAGGTGGTTACCCATTAAAATTTAATAATTCCCAACGTAAACCGATAAATTCGTTGTGCGTGGTTTATTAACACTTACCCATGCTTTCCCATCTGCGACTAATCTATCACGAACTTGCTGAGGAGTTGCGCTTGGATTTCTTGAGAGGTAAAGTGCAGCTGCCCCTGCAACATGCGGTGCAGCCATTGATGTTCCGCTTAAAGTTGCGGTTGAACTTCCAATGTAAGTTGATAAAATTCTTACACCCGGGGCATTTATATCAAGCAAGGAACCCCAATTTGAAAATGTCGCAAACTTATTTGACTCATCGTAAGCTCCCACTGTAATTGCCTCCTTGACATGGGCAGGGCTGTAATTTTTCGCATCTGCTCCGTCATTACCAGCTGCGATCGTATAAACGACCCCAGCTTTGATTGAATTTACAACAGCGTTATCAAGCGAATTATATGTTGTTCCAGTTCTCGCCCCAAGACTCATATTTGCAACGATCGGGAGACTTGGATTGTTAAGTTTTTGCTGCGTTACAAAATCAACGCCAGAAATTACATTTGAAAACGAACCAGAACCATCATCTCCAAGAACTTTAACCGCAAAAAGTTCAACCCCTGGGGCAACCCCAACAACATAGTTATTATCGTCTTTTGCTCCAACTATCCCCGCAACATGGGTTCCGTGACCATTCCCATCATCTGCTGTTCCTTTACCAGTGAAATCAACCCCACCTACAACATTCAAATCAGGATGATTAAGCTGTATTCCTGTATCAATAATATAAACCCTTACTCCAGTTACACTTCCAGTTCCATCCCCGGCTTTGGTAGAACTTACATCAGCATCAATTCTATCAACCCCCCACGGTAAAGTTTGAGCGAACGCATAAACAATCCCATCTTCCTCTATGTAATCTATTCTGGGATCATTTCTTAGCGCAAGAAGTTTATCCTCAGGAATTTCAGCTGAAAATCCTTTGATTGTATAGCGATACACATGCTCAAGATTCAAAGCATATGTAGAAGCAATTTCAGTTGCAATTTTATTAACCGCTTCCGCAACACTTTTGAAATCACCTTTGGGGAGGACATTATCTTTAAATACAACTATATACTTACCAGGAATCACATCCTCAGTTGATCTAATAAGCGGCGCAAGACCTCTTTCTTGCTCTGTTAAATTTATCTGCCCCTGCTCCGTTGGTTGACCGCATCCTGAGATTAAACTAATTAAAAAACCAAATGCTATAATCAAAACTAAACTAATATAACTTTTCTTCATTCCTCTCCTCCCATGATTTATTTTTTAAAATAAAAAGCCAGACCCAAGTAAGGGTCTGGCTCTAAAACTTACCAACTAAATTCTCACTTAGTCGGCAATGTGTAAAGCACGCCAACCTCAACACCTAAATAATGAACTGTTTTCACAACAGCTGAATATTTAACGGTTCCAACGACCTTTACATTTGGCGCAGCACCATAAGCAACGAAAGCACCAGCTCCACCTGTAATTTTTGTCTCGCTCTTTGGTTTGCTAACGAAAGCCAAACCAACATCGCCGAGAACCCCAAGCTCTACCTTATCTTGTGAATAAGCAGTATAGCTCAAACCATACTTAACAGGAACAAATGAATATTCATCAGACTGATCTTCTTTAGGAAAAGTTACATATCCAACTGAAAGTTGCCCAGCAAACCCTTTGACCTTTAAGAAGCTCTCAGGAACATCATAGCGATAATAAACATTGCCACCGAAGCCCACCGTTGGCTTTTCACTGCGATATCCAAGTGCCAGACCAGCACCAAGCTCCCTTGACAAAGCAACATTACTTAACAATAACACCAAAGCTAAAAATAAAAAAAGACCACGCATGTTTTTAACCTCCCTTTATTTTTTAATTTGTTTATTTTTTTACCTCAGCCTAAATATAGCAAACTTTAAATTCAAAGTCAAGAGATAAAGAGGTTCTCGTTCAAAAATTCAAATTAATTTGCTTTCCTTGCAATATCAGGTTTTATATTTTTCCCCTCTTTTAAAAGTTTTTGCAATAATTCCTTTTCAACTGCGGTGACTTTATCCGGCACCCAAATTTCAACTTTGACAACGAAATCCCCCTTTGAATTTTTATCAACAGATGGCAATCCTTTACCTCTGAACCTTATCTCCTTACCCGATGGTGTTCCAGGTTCAATTTTAACCTTTAAACTTCCATTTATATATGGCACATCAATTTCAGTTCCAAGCACTGCTTCAGGGAAACTTATCAAAAGTGTATAATAAATGTCATTCCCCTTTCTCACAAAAAACGGATGTTGCTCTTCTTCAATCACAACTATCAAATCCCCAGGTGCTCCACCTCTTATCCCTGCATCTCCGTAACCACGAATTGTCAGATAATTTCCCTCTCTTACACCTGCTGGAATATCAACATCAACAACACTTTCCCCATAGACTCTTCCCTCACCGCCACAAACATTGCAAGGTTCTTTTATAATTTTGCCTTCCCCGCCACAATTTGAACATGTGGTAATTGTAACCATCTGTCCAAAGAATGAACGCCGAACTTGTTTCACCTCACCTGTCCCGTTGCAAACCGGGCATACAGTATAACCGCTCCTTGATTTTGCGCCTGTTCCTCCACATGCTTCGCATACCTTGAAATGTTTGATTTTCAACTTCTTCCTTATACCCGTTGCGATTTCCTCAAGTGTTAACTTCAGCCTTAACTTCCTATCCGAGCCAGGTATACCCCTTTGAGCTTTTCGGGTTTGGGTTCTAGTGCCAAAGAAATCATCAAAAAATCCACCACCAAATGAATCAAAAATATCTCTGAAAACATCAAATATATCGTGAACATCTGTGAAATGAATGTAATCGCTTTCACTTATCCCCGAATGACCATACATATCGTATCTTTTCCGCTTCTCGGGGTCGCTTAAAATTTGATATGCTTCTGTTATCTCTTTAAATTTCTCCTCCGCTTCCTTGTTCCCGGGATTTCTATCGGGATGATATTCCATTGCAAGTTTCCTATAAGCACGCTTTATCTCCTCAAGGGTTGCATCTCTGGAAACCCCAAGTATTTCGTAATAATCTTTTTTCGGCATTTATGGTAAATTAAAATTTAACTTTCTCTGTGATCATCGCTGAAATCAACTTTTAAATCGTTCTTCTTTTCCTCTTTCTGATTTTCAACAGAGCTTGAAACTATAACCTTTGCATGACGCAGAACTTTATCGTAATACATATAACCCCGCTCAACTTCATCAATCACCGTATCAGGTGGAACATCATTTCGTGGAATTCTTAACAAAGCTTCATGATAATACACATCAAATGGCTTTCCAACTGACTCAAATGGCTTAACACCATGCGTTTCAAGAATTTTCATCAGCTTTGTATAAATCATCTTAACTCCCTGATAAAACGACTCAAAATCAGGTCTCTCCTTTCCGCTTGCAAGCGAGCGCTCAAGGTCATCAACAACTTGCAAAATTTCAAGCAAAAGTTTTTCATTGGCATATTTAACAGCATTTGCAAAATCAGCTTCAAGCCGTTTCTTGTAATTCTCAAATTCAGCTACCCTCCTCAATAGCCTATCTTTATATTCATTAAGCTCCTTCTTTAAATTTTCATTCTCAATTTTAAGTGCACTTAATTCATCTATGGCTTCTTCAGTAAGTTGTTCTCCCAAGTTTTCTTCAGATTTCTGTTCAGGGATTGATTGTTCAAGCGTTTTCTGTTCCTCGTTTTCAGCATTTATGGGTTTAGCATTTTCATCCTTTATCATCTTCGTATAAAATTTTTGTTTTTATAAAAAGTTAATGCAAAACCTCAGAAAGAACATCACGAGTATAATTTACAAGTGAGATCATTCTACTATAATTCATCCTTTTCGGACCAATCAAACCAATTACACCCGAGACACCACCAGCTTTATATTCAGAAGCTATTAAGGTATAATCTTTCAACCTATCTTCCATGTTTTCCTCACCAATTGAAACAACAACTTTATCCGTGTAAAATTTTCCCCCTGACTGCATTTTCAAAACCTGAAAAATTTGAATTATCTTATCCTCATTCTCAACAAGCTCCATTATATCACGGACTTTCTCAGGGTCGCTGAACTCTGGATGTTCAAGTATATCTGGAACACCACCAATATGAATTTTATCAATATCATAAAAATCGTAAAATAACTTCTCCGCTGAGCGAATAAAAACATTAATGATTCCTCTGTAATCCTGCTCAACATCCCGAACTCTTTCAACAAATGTTTCCCTTACCTGTTTTAATGTTAAGCCAGAGAGACGCTCATTCAAAATAGTTTTGACAAAGTCAAGTTTATCCCTTGATACTTCACTTGAAACCTCAAGAATTATTGTTCTGACAAGCCCGGATTGTAATGTTATAACAACAAGTAATCTCGTCTCTGATATGCTGACAATGTCAAGCTTTGTTAAAATGGCATCATTTATCTGCGGGGTTGACGCAATGCTTAACTGCTTTGATATTTTTCCAATTAGCTTTGAGATATGTCTCAAAATTTCCTCAAGCTCGCTTTTATCCTTTACAACATTTTTGATCACTTCCTTCTCATCCGGGCTTAAATCTTTTACCTCAAGGAGGTTATCAACATAGAATCTGTATCCTTTATCAGTTGGTATTCTCCCAGCAGATGCGTGCGGATGCCATAAATAGCCAAGATCCTCAAGATCAGCCATTACATTTCTAACCGTCGCAGGGCTAATGTTAAGATTATATTTCTTCACAAGGTATCTTGAGCCCACTGGTGTTGCGGTCATTATAAATTCCTGAACTATGCAGTTTAATATCATCTTTTCCCGAGGTGTCAGCTCTCTGCTCATATAAATTCACCTCCAGGTATCTGAAAACAGCTTTTAAATTTTGTAAATTTCTCAAATGACGAGTTTAATTTTTGCATTAAAAAATACAAAAAAATAAGCAGTTTTTCAAATATACGCCATGACTTCACAACTTGATTTTCTCATCCTTTTTGATTATCATTGTAAAAAACCAACCACAATATGTGTTTGATAATGAAGAAAATTCTCTTCTGGTTAAAAGCTGGAATTATTATTTTAATCACCATTCCGATGGCCATAATCACTGCCCTGCTTTTACCTTTCAACTATAAAGGAAAAATCTATCACTTCATGGCAAAAATCTGGTCAAAAATCGTTCTTTTCATTTTCAATATCAAGATAAAAGTCAAAGGTCTTGAGAACATCTCAAACGGGAGAAATTATATTTACATTTCCAATCACGCAAGCGCTATGGATATCCCCGCGCTTATTTGCGGAATTCCAGACCAAATCCGTTTCCTTGCAAAACAGGAACTTGGCAGAATACCATTGTGGGGATGGCTTCTAAAATACGGTGGTTATATATTAATTGATAGAAGAAATCCGAAAAGGGCGATGAAAAGCGTTCAAAAAGCAATTGAAAAAATCAAAAGCGGTGTATCAGTTCTTGTATTTGCTGAAGGCACAAGAAGTTTTAACGGGGAACTCTTACCCTTTAAGCGTGGTGGATTCATGCTCGCTATTAAATCAAATACACCCATCGTCCCAGTTACAATCCTAAACAGCTATAAAATCATGAGAAAACATAAACTTGAGGTAAGCCCTGGAACAATTGAAATTTTGATTGACAAACCCATTCTTGTTGATGACTTCTCAGGTCGGGACGGAGAGACAAAGCTTATGGAATTAACACGAAATATAATTAAACAAAACCTTGAAAAAACAAAAACCGAATAAAAAATATGCCCGTAACGATCAAAGATGTTGAATATATCGCAAATCTTGCACGACTTGAATTCAAAGAAGAGGAAAAGGAAAAATTCACGGAACAGTTTAACAGAATCCTTGAATACATGGATAAACTTAACGAACTTGACACAACAAATGTTGAACCCCTTTATCATGTTATTGATTTGAAAAATGTTTTTCGTGAAGATGTTGTAAAAGAAAGTTATCATCGTGAAGAAATACTAAAAAATGCTCCATCAAGAACGGATTTCTTCTTTAAAGTCCCGAAGGTGATCTCTGTTGAAAAACATTCAGAAGAGAATTCAACGGAAGATAAAGAATAAAGTTAAATCATGCCAAATATCATCGCAGTAATCCCAGCAAGATATGCTTCAACGAGATTTCCCGGGAAACCACTTGCTGATATCCTTGGGAAACCAATGATAAGATGGGTATATGAAAATGCGATGTCATCAAAGCTTGTTAACAAAGTTTTTGTCGCAACAGATGATGAGAGAATTTTTGACATAGTTAAAAATTTTGGCGGAAATGCAATTATAACACCAAAAGAAATACAAACTGGAACCGATAGAATTGCATACGCCGTTCGGGATCTTGATGCCGATATAATTGTAAATATCCAAGGAGATGAACCGTTGATTTCAGGAGAAATGATTGACTCCGCGATAGAACCCTTTCTAAATGAAAATGATATTGACATCTCAACGCTTGCCGTAAAAATAAACGATGTTGAAAATCTTTTCAATCCAAATGTTGTAAAAGTCATCCTTAACAAAGACAACTTCGCACTTTACTTTTCCCGTAGCCCAATCCCCTTTTGCAGAGATGCACAAACAAATGAGGAATGGCTAAAAACAGGAATTCATTATAAACACATCGGAATTTATGTATACCGAAAAGATTCGCTTTTAAAATTTGTTGAGCTTAAAAGATCAAAGCTTGAAGAAGCAGAGAAACTTGAACAGTTAAGAGCACTTGAAAATGGTATGAAGATAAAAGTCGTATTAATAGATAAAGATACTATCGGGGTTGATACACCAGAAGATCTTGAAAAGGTCATCCGAATTTTAAAACAAAATAAACTTCAGAATAATGGATAAGAAAACAAAATATATCTTCGTCACAGGTGGGGTTGTTTCCTCGCTTGGGAAAGGAATTGCATGTGCATCGCTTGGATTACTGCTTAAAGCAAGGGGTTTAAAAGTCACAATACAGAAATTTGATCCCTACATAAATGTTGACGCAGGAACAATGAACCCATATCAACACGGCGAAGTTTATGTCACAGACGATGGAGCAGAAACAGATCTTGACCTTGGACATTATGAAAGGTTCCTTGATATAAACATGTCAAAGTTAAATAACACAACTACAGGTCAAGTTTATTATGAGGTCATAATGCGAGAAAGAAAAGGCGATTACCTTGGTGCAACCGTTCAAGTTGTCCCACATATAACAAACGAAATCAAGAGAAGGATCACTCTTCTGACTAAAGAAGATAACTACGATGTCATCATAACAGAAATTGGTGGAACCGTTGGAGATATAGAAAGTTTGCCATTTCTTGAGGCGATAAGACAATTTATGCTCCAAGTCGGAAAGCAAAATGCAATTAACATTCATGTTACACTTGTCCCTTATATTAAATCGGCTGGCGAACTCAAAACGAAACCAACACAACACAGTGTGAAGACATTACTTGAAATCGGAATTCAGCCCGATATTTTAATCTGCAGAACTGAAAAGCCTTTGACAAAAGAGATAAAAGAAAAAATCGCTTTATTTACAAATGTTGAACCAGAAGCAGTAATTCAGGGAATTGATGTTGACTCAATCTATGAGGTTCCTTTGATATTCTATGAAGAAGGACTTGATGACATCGTCCTCAAAAAGTTAAACATTTCAGCCAAAGAACCTGATTTAAAAGAATGGGGAAAATTTGTTGAAAAGATAAAAAATCCGAAGGATTCCGTTGATATTGCAATATGTGGTAAATACACGGAGTTAAGGGATGCTTATAAAAGCATAATTGAAGCATTTGTTCACGCAGGAGCTGAAAATGAGTGTAAGGTTAATATAAAATGGATAAAAGCGGAAGATATAGAAAAATATGGCGCTGAAAAATTTTTAAAAGATGTCTATGGACTTCTAATTCCAGGTGGATTCGGGGAAAGAGGAATTGAGGGAAAGATAAAAGCAATTCAATATGCCCGTGAAAATAAAATTCCATTCTTCGGGATATGTCTTGGAATGCAATGCGCAGTGATTGAATTTGCACGAAATGTATGCGGTTTGAAAGACGCTAATAGCACCGAGTTCAACCCATCAACTCCATATCCCGTGATTGATCTACTACCAGAACAGTTGGGAATTCAAATGAAGGGCGGAACGATGAGATTAGGTTCATATCCAACAGTTTTAAAACAGGGAACAAAAGCATACTTGGCTTATGGAACTGATAAAATACAAGAAAGGCATAGACACAGATACGAACTTAACAATAAATTCAGAGAAATTCTTGAATCAAATGGAATGATATTCAGCGGTCTTTCACCCGATGGTTTGCTCGTTGAAATAATTGAAATCCCAGAACATCCATGGTTTGTCGGTGTGCAGTTCCACCCAGAACTTAAATCAAGAGCAACAAAACCTCACCCGCTTTTCCGTGATTTTGTGAAATCAGCAATTGAATTTAAGAATAAAAAAGCAAAAACCCCTGAAAAGATAGAGATAAATGCCAAGGTTTAATTTAGATGCAAAAGCAAAAGAAACTTTAAGAAAAATTTTCAGAGCAAATGATAAGGCAATTGAAAGATTTGAAAAAGTCATTGATGATTTCATAATATCAACCTCAAATTTTGACCTCGCTGAAACCTTCATAAAAAATTTCATCATCTCCATTGATATTTCACCTAACCCAGAACAAAGCTTAAACAATTTCGTTCGCTTCACTGAAAATGCATTTAGCAAATCCTCACTTTACAAAAACCTCGCCCTTTACCCGCAAATGTTAAAAATTCTATTGATCACATTTGGATATTCTCAATATTTTGCCGATATACTTGTTCGTGATCCAGAGCTTTTCCCATGGCTTACATCCACAAATGAAATTGATAAAAAGAAAACGAAACAGGATTATTTAACCGAGGCAAAAAATTCAATCGCACATTTTCAAAACTTAAAAAGCAAACTCAACGCACTCCGACGATTCAAACGAAGAGAAATTTTAAGAATTGGAGTTCGCGATATACTTGGGATTGCCGACTTTGAAGAAACTGTTGCATCTCTTACCGAGCTTGCCGAGGCAATCATTGAAGTTTGCCTTCAACTTGGAATAGAAGAAACTATCAAGAAATTTTCCTCTTTCCCGGAAACTGAATTTTCAATCATAGGGCTTGGGAAATTAGGAGGGGAAGAGTTAAACTATAGTTCAGACATTGACCTTATTTTTGTCTATAATCAAGACGGAAAAATTAAGGTAAACAACGAAGATATATCCTATTATGAAATTTTCAACCATCTTGTTGCTCTTTTGATAAATTTTCTCTCTGAAAACACAGAAGAGGGAAACCTTTACAGAGCCGATTTCAGGTTGAGACCCGAAGGGGTTTCTGGTTCGCTTGCTCGCTCTTTACTTGGTTATCTGACATATTATGAAGTTTATGGAAAACTCTGGGAAAGGCAAATGCTAATAAAAGCAAGACCTATCGCTGGGGATGTAAATTTCGGCTGGAAATTTTTGAACATGCTTGATTCATTTATTTATCCAACAACATTTTTTGAAAACCCAGTTGCTGAAATTGCAAAAATAAAGGCAAAACTTGAAGCAACAGCAACAACGGAATACAACATCAAACTCCGAAGAGGTGGGATAAGGGATATTGAATTTATCGCTCAAACGCTACAACTTTTAAACGCTGGGAATTTTACAGAATTAAAAACCCAAAACACATTAAAAGCAATAGAAAGACTTGCAAAATTTGGATTTATCACAAAAAATGATGCAAAAATACTGAAAGAAAATTACATCTATTTTAGAAGAATTGAACACATACTTCAAATCTCACACAATATTCAAACCCATACCATTCAAATTGACCCACATTTTTTGAGCGTGCTCGCCAAAGCAATGAAAAATTATGAAAAGAGAAGCGGGGTTCTCTCCTTCCCACCGCCATCTGTCCCTGACTGGAAAATTTTTAAAAATGAACTTGATGAAAGATTTGAAAATGTTAGAAAAATCTATGAAAAAATTTTTACAATTGAAGCGAAACCAGAACTATTTATCCCAGATGTTATTGATGATGAAGTCGCAAAGGAGAAATTAAAAAAATTTTTTTCAAATCTTAATTTCAGAAACATTGAAAGGGCAATTAGAAACATTGAATTTCTCTCAAAGGGAAAACTCATCACAGGTGAGGAAGTTTTCAGCGCAAGTGAGGAAAACTCATTCACAAAAATATCTGCTCTCATACTTAACGAAATCTCAAAAACATTGATCCCTGACATAACACTTGACAACTTCAGAAAAATTGCGGAGGGGTTTCGCTATTCAAAATTTTTTTACGAGATGCTCTTAAACGATTCATTCAGAAAAATAATTCTTAACATCTCTCAATTTAGCACGAGATTTTCAAACCTTCTTTCATTAAAGACATATCTTTTTGATATGATTTTATCTGAAAACAATTTAAGCAAGGGGAAAAGCACAGATGATATTTTTGAATTCTTCAAACGCTCTGGTGATTTCAATCTCCATGATTTTAAATTCTTAAATGAGTTGCGGTTGCTTATTCTAAACCTTGATGGTTTCGTCAATTTCTTTCGGCTTTCAAAGGAATTAACCTTGCAAGCAGAATTAATTTCAAGAAAAATTTTTTACGAGAATTTTGACGAGGATGAAAAACAAGCGATTGTCATACTTGGGCTCGGAAAATTCGGCTCCGAAGAAATGAATTTTGATTCCGACCTTGATATAATGTTCATAACCGATGAAACAAATCAAGAAAGATACAGAGATTTGACATTAAAATGCGAAAAAATGATTAAAAAATTAACACACACTGAAATTGAAAAATTATATGAGGTTGATGTAAGGCTTCGCCCAGAGGGTAAAAATGCTCCTATCCTTGCCAATCTGAAATATCTTGAAACATATCTTGAAAGTCGTGCACAGTTTTGGGAAATTCAAGCATTAACAAGAGCGAGATTCATCGCTGGAAATTTTGAAATCGCAAAGAAGGTCTTTGACCTAATTTACGATAGAATTTTAAAGCTTAAATTCACAAAATCCCTCGCAGAAAATATTTTAGAGATAAGAGAGAAAATGGAGAAAAATATAAAATACGGTAAAATGGACATAAAATTAAGCCCAGGGGCTTTGACGGATATTGAATTTATAGCACAAATTCTGCAGATGAGATATCTAAGAAACCTAAATGCCATTGAACGAAACACAGTAAAAGCGCTTGAGAAGCTTTTCAAAGACAATTTAATAAAAGAGGATGAATACAAAACTTTGAGCGAAAATTATGAATTTTATAGGGAGATTGAAAAGTTTATGCGAATTTCACTTTGGACAAGGTTAAACACGCTCTCAGATGAAATTGAAAAACTTGAATACCTATCGCTTTGCCTTGGCTATAAATTTCCAGAAGAGTTCATTAATTCGGTTAAAAGCAGGATGAAAAGGACAAGAGAAATTTTCAGGAATATTGTTGAAAGAATCACTCACCAATGATTTTGATTATAACTCTTTTTCTCCTTTGACCGTCAAATTCAGCATAAAAAACCTGTTGCCAGGGTCCGAAATCAAGTCGTCCATCTGTCACGGGAATTATCACCTCATGATGGATGAGCAAGCTTTTAAGGTGAGCATCTGCGTTTGTTTCACCCGTTCTATGATGCTTATAGTTAGGATTAAATGGCGCAAGTTTTTCAAGCCATTCATTTAGATCTTCAATTAGACCATCTTCATCATCATTGACAAACACTCCAGCTGTCACATGCATAGCGGAAACAAGGCAAAAGCCCTCTTTTATACCGCTTTTCTTCAAAGCCTCATTTACTTTATCAGTGATATTAATTATCTCACGCTTGTTTTTGGTGTTAAAAGTTAGATATTCCGTGTAAGATTTCATCTTGCCGTATTTATTTTTGTTTTAAAAAATTAAGATAAGTTTAAAACCAAAGGGCTCAAGCTTAAAATTGACAAACTCTTCAAGTTTAACTTCCTCAGTCTTCTCCTCAAAAACATCGTAAAACTTAACTTTTCCATTTTTGACCTTTTTCCTCAAGATTTCATCAACTTGTAATTTTGTTGTTACCCCCCATGTTGAAAAATTTGCCACGACAAGAACTGTTTCGTCTTTATATTTCCTCCAGAAAGCATAAACCTTGTCATCGTTTGATGTTTTTACCTTTATCATTTCACCTCTTCTCAAAGCAAGTGATTTCTTTCTGAAATTAAACAGTTTTTTGTAAAATGAATAAAATTTTCGCCCCCTTTCGGAGTTGTCCCTTGACATCACTTGTTTTTCAAAAAGCGAAAGATTTGTCGTATCCCCATACTCCTGCCCGTTGTAGATGAGCGGGACGCCAGGGATTGTATTGACAATGAGCGCTGAAACAAGCGCCCCATCTTCACCGAAAAATTTTACAGCTCTTGGCTTATCATGATTCTCGTTAAAACGCAACCTCAACGAACCTCTTGGAAATTTGTATTTTTCACCCTCAAGAACATTGTCAAGGACAGAAGGAAGATGACCCTTTCTTATTATCCTTGCAAGCGCATCGTAAACATTCCAGCTATATGTCAAGTCAAATGCCTCAAGATGTTGTTCTGGTAAGCTTCCCTCGGCAAGCATCATCACTGGTTTAATTTTATCAAGCTCCTTTCTTGCCTCGTTCCAAAAATCAGTAGGCACAAGCTCCGCAACATCACATCTGTAACCATCAATATCAAACTCACGCACCCAATATCTCATAACCTCAATCATATATCGTCTCAACTCCTGAACATCATAATTCAAATCAGCAACATCTACCCAGTCGGAATTTGGGGAAATTATCTCACCTTTATCGTTTTTAACATACCACTCTGGATGCTCCCTGATCAGATCGTTATCCCATGCAGTATGGTTTATCACAAGGTCAATTATAACTTTTATCCCGTTTTCATGGGCAGTTTTGACCAAGGACTTAAGATCTTCTTCCGTTCCATATTCGGGGTTAACTTTGAAATAATCCTTCACGGAGTATGGACTTCCCAAAGTTCCTTTTCTCTTAACCTCACCAATTGGATGAATTGGCATTAGCCAGATCACATTTATACCAAGTTCTTTAAGTCGTGGAATTTCCCGCTCTACTTCTTTAAATGTCCCTTTTTCGGAAAAAGCTCTTGGAAAAACTTCGTAAATTACGGCATCTTTGACCCATTCTTCACTTTTTCTTGCTTTCTTATAATAAAACTCACCCTTTAAAAGATCAGAGATTTCTGAATATTCAACTATTGCGACTGGCTTATAAATGCCACCAGGTCCACCGTGATCAATAACCATTACGACAAGTTCGTTTTCCCCTGGTTTTAAAAATTTCGTCACATCAAAATAAAATTCGTCGCTATAGCCACGATGTTCGCCAACGAACTCACCATTTAACCAAACACCACAATCATCATCAACACCCCCGAAGAAAATTGCATATTTTTTTCTTTTGTCAATTTTAGGCATCTCAAAACTTTTATAATACCAGGCAATTCCGTCATGCTTTGAAAAGTTTGAATATCTCTCCCAGAACCCTGGAACTTCTACACTCACCCAATCAGTCCTGTCAAAATTTGCGGAATACCACAGTTGTGAAAGTCCCACATCTTCAGGGTCAACCTTAAAGAGCCACTCACCATTTAATTCAAGCATTTTCCTTGGGCTGGAAGTATATTTTGAAGAATAACAGGAAAAGAAAAAAAGCAGAAAGGACAAAATTAAAAATCGCATAGCTATTTTATAACTATCATTTTTCTTATCTCATATCCACGCTGTGTTTGAAGTTTGTAAAAATAAATTCCACTCGTTATCTCATTTGATTTCACATTCCCGAGATTAAACGAAATCTCATGTCTCCCTGCGCTTTGAAATCCATCAACTAAAATGGCAATCTCACGCCCAACAATATCATAAACAGTTAATTTGACATAAGTATCATTGAAAAGATTGTAAATTATCCTCGTCTCGGAATTAAATGGATTAGGAAAGTTCCCAATGATTTCAAAATCCCTCTTCAACCCCATGCCGATTTTAACTTCATCAGAAAATTCAATACTGCCATTTCTATTGACTCGTTTGACCCTGTAATAATAAACGGCATTGTTTTCAGCAGTCGCATCAACAAATGTATACCTTTTCTGTTCGGATGGGAAAATTTGATAAACAGGTTGAAACAATTCATCTCTTACCTTTCTTTCAACGACAAACCTATCAATGAAAGAAGGATCTTCAACTTCCCAGTTTATAATGATGTTATTATCTTTCAGCTGGGCTGAAATTTTTACTTCTGGCGAACAAATCGGAGCCGATGATGGAACAAATTTAACACCACTTGATTCAACACCGCTTACATTTCCAGAGATATTTACTGTTTCATTTTCAAATTTCAAAAGAAAGATTACCTCGGTATCAGCTTTTACAAAATATCGCGAAAGACGCTCCACAATCCCTGCTCCCCCACCTTTAAGAAGAACAATTTCATCAATCAAAACATTTTCAACCCTCACGCTTGGGCGGTTTATCTCAAATTGTGATAAATTCGGTATCAAAACCTCATCAATCCTTTCACCATCAATATAAAATCTTAAAAAATTGTCCGATTGTCCGATGATAATGTTATGCCATTTCCCATCGCTCACAAACTTCGGCAACACCACTTCATATTTTCCAATTGAATTGTTTATTGAAAAGAATATATTTCCAGATTTCAATCCAACTATCATAAAACTTTTATCAATCCCAGATTTAAATGTGATCATCTTTCCTTTCATCAATGTCGTCTTAATCCAGAACGACAGCGTAAAGCCATTTTTTGCGGTAAATTTTTCATTCATATTAAATTTGATAAATCCTTCTTTCTCAAATTTGGCACATAAGCCAGCTGTTTTCTCAACGGAGCTTTTAACTTTGATGGTAAGCTGTCCTTTCCCTACCCCCACTGTGTCATAGATCAAAGAATCCGAGTAAAGTTTCACAGGTAAAAATTTTATTTTGACTTCACCTGTCGTTCTCGCACTCATTACAAGGGCGTAACTTCGCAAAGCGGATGAATGAACAAAGGTATCAGCGAAGATAAAGGTTTTCTGAGCGAAAAATCCATTTGGGAAATGATTCTTTGGAATAAAAAATTGATTTAACTTAACCAGTTCAACATTAAAAATTGAATCCTCAAGCAAGAGGAACTCGTGTAGGCTAACCTCTCCGTCAATTGAAGCAATGATAAAAATTTTATCTTCTGGTTCTGTATAAATATCAAGTTTAACGGCGAATTTTTCACCTTTTACGACTTCATCTGGGTATTGAGCAAGGGAAATTTTTTGAGCGAACACTTGCGAAAATATTGAGGACAGGACAAGAAACAGGATGAAGAATTTTTTAAAAATCAAATTAGCACACGGCGAACTTTTATCATCACCCATAGCGGTTGGATAATTTTGTTTTCATCTCATTTTCCTTAAAAATTCAAGGCGATCTTTTAACATTGAAGCGGGCATCAAAAGCTTATCCTTTCCAAAAATTGCGTCTTCCCTGTTTGTAAAAACAAGCTCATATTCTTTGCTCATCACAATCGCTTCTTCAGGACAAACTTCTTCGCACAGTCCGCAATATATGCAACGCAACATATTTATTTCAAATTTCTTTGGATATCTTTCCTTATCAAGTTCAGTTTCATCAGCGACAACCTCAATAGCAAGAGCAGGACAAACTCTTGCACAAAGCCCACAAGCCACACATCTTTCAACTCCAGTTTCATCATCTACAACGAGGACAGGTCTTCCACGAAAAGAAGCTGGTGGTTGCCATTTGACATCTGGATATTCAAATGTGAATTTGGGTTTAAATATCTGACGAAATGTAATGCTCAAACCTTTAAAAATTTCGGGAAGATAAAGCCGTTCAAGAAGGTTCATATTTGATTTACGCTTTATCTCCCTTGTCCTCGGTCTTCCATTTATCTTTACTTGGCTCATTTTCAAATTGAAAATTTATTTTAAAGAATGATTTTCACAAGCCCAGTTATTAAAACATTTAAAAGCGCAAGTGGCAATAAAACCTGCCATCCAAGACGCATAAGTTGGTCATATCTAAATCTTGGCAATGTCCATCTGACAAGCATGAAAAGGAAAATTATAAATCCTGCTTTTGCGAAAAACACAATCACCTGCAAAATCCCAGCGAGATTTGGGCTCATCCCACTGTAAATATCAAAAAACGGGAAATACCATCCACCAAGGTAAAATGCTGAAACAAGCAAACTTGCAGTTATTATGTTCGTGTATTCGGCAAGATAAAACGCGCCAAACTTCATCCCTGAATATTCTGTATGATAGCCTGCAACAAGTTCAGGTTCCGCTTCAGGGAGATCAAACGGTAATCTGTTGGTTTCGGCAAAAGCCGAAACAAGGAAAATTATAAAACCAACGGGTTGATAAAATATATTCCAAACATTCGCCTGCGAGCGTATTATCTCATCAATTTGAATTGACCCGGAAACAAGAACAACACCCACAAGCGAAAGCCCAAGTGAAAGCTCGTAACTTATCATCTGTGCCGAAGCCCTCAAAGCACCTAAAAGTGAATACTTATTATTTGAGGACCACCCACTTAAAGTTACTCCATAAACACCAAGCGAACTTAAAGCGAGAATATAAAGAAATCCGATATTTACATCAGCTACGACAAGTTTAATCTCTTTTCCATCAATAACAAGTTTCTCACCAAGTGGTAAAACTGCAAAAACACTATATGCGACAAAAAGTGAAATTATAGGTGCGATCGTATGCAAAGCCCTGTCCGCATTTGCAGGAATTATCTCTTCCTTGAAAATAATTTTTATAACATCAGCAATTGGCTGAAACAACCCAAAAGGACCAACCCTGTTGGGACCAAGCCGATCCTGAATAAATGCTGAAACCCTTCTCTCAACATAAGTTAATACAGCGGATGCACTTAAAAAAAGAAGTATGAAAATGGCAGATTTAATGATCACAATTAAAATCGTTTCCATGTGCTTTATCTTTTTAATTTTTGTTTAAGATCAAAATCTAAATGGCGTCAAAAATTAAACTTCAACCTCTGTCGCCTTTCTATTTATCATTGCTCCTGCATCACCAATTGATTCATAGGTTAAACCTCTGAACTCACGAACATTTTGCGCAAGTTCATTGAATACATCTTCAACATTTTTATAGCTAAACTTTGCACCAAGCTCATTCGCAATCTGCACAATTACCCACCATGACGGTTTGACATTCCTTCTCTCACCGCTTGCCCATCTATCAAAATTAGTTCCAAAATTGAACAGCCGAGATAAAGCAAGCTTTGACTTATCAATTTCTCCCGTATTAGGCTTTATTTCACCAAATTTTCTCGGTTTATAAAGCATGTATGGTTCAACATCTTTAGGAAGAACAGCAATGTTGATCTTTTGAACTCGTCCTTCAAAGTTTGTAAATGTTCCCTCTTTCTCCGCAAATGATGCGCTCGCAAAAACAACTGTCGCTTTCTCAACAGTTCTATTCTTATTTGTTGCATGAACAATTAAATCAACGCCATCAAGCAAATTATAAATTTCATCGTTAAGGACGATATCATCATCCATTACATAAATAACTTTAAATTTCCTTTCCTTCAAGCCTTCAATTATCTCTTCAAATCCATGTTTATTCCCTGCCCTGACACCAACGAGCTCTGCTCCAGTTGAATTTGGAGTTTTATCAGCTCTTATGAGAAAATCGTCCTCATCCCCATCTTTAACATGTGGTAAAAAGTCAATATAATCCGTCTTAAGGACAGATTTGGCAAACTTTTGAAGGATAAAATTATCTTCATTTGTCGCATACGCTGAGCCAATCACAGCAACCTCATTAGGTTTAACTTTCCTGAGCAAAGAACTTGCTTTTTCTATTGCAATATCCCAATCAACTTCAACAAGTTCACCATTTTGGCGAATCATAGGGGATTTTATTCTGTCCTCAGAATTTACAGGTTTATAAGTGAAGCGCCCATAATCACACATCCAGTATCTATTAACTTCCATGTTAATTCTTGGTGTGATTCTTAAAATTTGATTATTTCTAACCCAAAGATATACATTGCAACCCCTTGAGCAACCCGGGCATATACTTGGGATCGCCGTCATATTCCATGTTCTCTCTTTAAATCTGAAATCCCTTGAGGTAAGCGCACCAACGGGGCATATATCAATTATGTTCATTGAATAAGGATTGTCAACCCGTTTTCCTGGAAAAGTCGTCAGAACTACTCTGTCCCCTCTTTGCGTAAATGTAAGCTGTGGATCTTTTACTATCTCCTCAAAAAATCTTACGCATCTTGAACACATGATACATCTTTCAACATCCAGAACAATGTTTGGACCAAGTGGAACCCTTTTGGGTTTATGAACTTTTTCTTCATCAAATCTGCTATGCCCTGGACCATAGATATATGTGTAATTTTGAAGTTTACATTCCCCAGCTTCGTCACATATTGGGCAATCTAAAGGATGATTGATAAGAATAAACTCAAGAACAGCTTGCCTTGCTTTCTTTACTTTTTCACTTTTGGTATGAATGATCATTCCATCCATAACCCTGGTTGCGCAAGCAATAGCAAGCTTTGGCATCTTCTCAATCTCCACAAGGCACATTCTACAATTTCCAGCTATTGAAAGTGCAGGATGATAACAAAAATGTGGAATATCAATTCCAAGTTCAAGTGCAGCTTGAAGTACAGTTATTCCATCTTTTACTTCAACTGTTATTCCATCTATTGTTATTTTTGCCATTTGAACTCCTGATTTGTTTATCAGTCAAGTTTAATTAAATCTTCAATTGGGGTATATTCAAGCCCAAATGTTTCTGCTACTCCTATATGTGTGACCTTACCCTCAATTATATTAACCCCTCTTCTCAACTCTTTATTGGTTTTTATAGCCATTTCAAAACCTTTATCAGCAAGCTCAACTACATACGGCAATGTTGCATTAGTAAGTGCAATGGTTGATGTTTTTGGAACGGCTCCTGGCATATTTGCAACGCCGTAATGAATAACCCCATATTCAACATACACAGGGTCATCGTGTGTTGTTGGTCTTATGGTTTCAATGCAACCTCCTTGATCAACTGAAACATCAATTATCACTGCACCTTCCTTCATTTGAGCGACCATTTCTTTCGTCACAAGTTTTGGAGCTTTTGCTCCTGGAATCAAAACAGCTCCGATTAAAACATCAGCTCTACGAACTGCTTTTGCTATGTTATACTCATTAGAGGCCATTGTTATAACATTTTTGGGCATTATATCATCAAGATATCTTAGCCTTTGGAGATTGACATCAAGAATTGTAACTCTTGCGCCGAGCCCAGCTGCTATTTTTGCTGCGTTTGTTCCAACTACCCCGCCACCAATAATTGTGACATCAGCCGGCTCAACTCCCGGAACTCCTCCAAGCAAGACACCACGACCACCCATTGACTTCTCAAGATATTTCGCTCCTTCTTGAGGTGCCATCCTCCCGGCGATTTCACTCATCGGTTCAAGTAAAGGTAAAGTTCCGTCATCTTTTTGAACCGTTTCATAAGCAATCGCAATACATCCAGATTTAATGACAGCTTCGGTTAATTCACGACTTGCTGCAAAGTGAAAGTAGGTAAAAACAATTTGATCTTTTCTCAACAAATCATATTCATAACCTATCGGTTCCTTAACTTTAACAATCATATCCGCCTTTGCATAAATTTCCTTTGGGTCATCAACAATTTCAGCACCAGCGTCCCTGTAAAGATCATCACTAAAACCACTACCCAACCCAGCGCCCTTTTCAACCAAAACAGTATGACCATGCGCTTTGAGAATTGAAACACCAGCTGGTAAAAGTGCTACCCTATTTTCCATTCTTTTGATTTCTTTTGGAACGCCAACGATCATAGGTTTTCTCCATATTATTTTTTGCTGGATTTATAATTATCGTTGTAAATCTCTCTTCGTTCAAAATTTCACTTGCAATCTCCTGAACCTCATCAGGTGAAATCTTCTCAATCCTCCGTATGATATCACCAATATCGGAATATACACCATCATAAACAAGCTCTATTTGTGCAAGCCTTTGCATACGGTTTGACATGCTCTCCAAACCAATTAACAAAGAACTTTTAACCTGTGCCTTCGCCCTTCTTAGCTCATCTGGGTCAATCCCGTTTTTAACAATCAAATTAAATTCTTTCCATACGAGATCAATTGCTTTTGAAACATTTTTCTTATCACACGCAAAATAAACTCCAAAAATTCCAGAATCCTTAAACATCGTATAAAACGAATAAATTGAATACACAAACCCATACTTTTCCCTTATATTCTGAAACAACCTTGAACTCATCCCATCACCGAGAAGAGTGTTAAGAAGGAACAGGTGATCTCGTTTTGAATCTTTTGCTCCATAAGTTGCGGTTCCTATGCAAACATGAGACTGACTTGCTGGCTTCTCAATCACATAATTAACAGCGCTTACCTTTTCAGGCTTCTTTCTCATATGATAAAAACCATTTCTATTCGTCAGATTGAAAAACTTGCTAACATATTCAACAAGTTTATCATGGACAAGATTTCCAGCAGCGGAAATTACAATGTTAGCGGGATTATAAAATGCCCTCAAATGTTCAAAAAGTTTCTCTCTTGTAAATTTACTCACAGTTTCCCGCGTCCCAATTATCGGAAAACCAAGCGGATGAGGATAATAAATATGGTATTCAAGTAGATCACCAATATATTCCTCAAGATCATCCTCAATATCTTTTATCTCTTCAAAGACAACCCCCTTTTCCTTTTCAATTTCTTTTTTGTCAAATACAGGATTTTGAACTATATCTGAAAGTATCTCAACCCCCTCTTTTAAGTGCTCACTTAAGATTCGCACATAGAAGCAGGTGTTTTCCTTTGTCGTGAAAGCATTAAGATAACCACCGATATTCTCAACAAATTCAGCTATTTCCCTTGTATTTCTCTTTTTCGTCCCCTTAAAAACCATATGCTCTATGAAATGGGTTATCCCATTATTTAACTCATTCTCGTCCCTTGAGCCTACATCAACCCACACACCAATAGAGATACTTTTAACATGTGGGATTGATTCGGAAACAATTTTTATTCCATTTTCAAGAACGGTTTTATTGTAATTTGAAGTCAATCCTTGAACTTTTCTTTTCTCTGCTATCGTTGATTTTTTCATTTCGTGATAAAGTTTGTCAAAAATTTGAATTTTAATTTACTCAAAATATACCAATACCTTTCAAAATAATCAAGAAAAGAGGCATCGTTTAGAATCAGGTGAAATAATTTCTCTCCCAAGTTTTAAACTAAATTCAGATTTAATTGATTTTTTGGCTTTAAATTTTTATATTTATACTTGAAAAAGGCGACGTACCCAAGTGGCTAAGGGGGCGGTCTGCAAAACCGCTATTCCTGGGTTCGAATCCCAGCGTCGCCTCAAAATTTATTAAATAAAATACAGATGAACGAAAATGGCAAATATATGTGCAATCTGCGGTAAGAGACCTATTACAGGACACAGAATAAGTCATGCTCATAATCTTTCAAAAAGAAGATGGATACCAAACCTTCAAAAAGTCAGAGCTGTAATTGATGGCGAGGTCAGAAGAATAAAGGTATGTGCTACCTGCATAAAATTGGGACGAGTTCAAAAACCAGCCTAAATTGAATCCCGACCTTTGGGGTCGGGATTTTTTATTACTATGGTAGCAAAAATAGCAATAATTACACTTTCCATCCTTGGCTTTTACATCTCACTTTATTTCACATTTGTTTATTATCAAATTGTTTCTCCCTCAAAATTTCTTGTCCCTAAAATATGTAAATTAACCGAAAACACCTGTCAAATGATAATTTACAGCGAATATGCTAAACTTCTTGGATTGCCAAATTTCATCTATGGGCTCGCTTACTATTTTGCTATTTTACTTTTTGCTATTTTAGAAAGTAACGGTTATATTAAAACAGCAATTGCAATAGCTTCATGGTTTGTGGTCGCTGTTGGAGTTTATCTGGTTTATATACTTACAAGAGTTCTAAAGGTTAATTGTCTCCTTTGCTTTGTAAGCCATATTTTAAATTTCTTGATTGCTATTTTAATTCTTTTAAAATGAAACTCTCAAACAAAATGAAAAAAGTAGGTTTAATCTATCACGAAGATTATCTCAAACATGATACAGGTGTTGGACATCCTGAAAGAAAAGAACGGCTGGTGGCAATCGTTGAACACTTGAAAAAGTCAAATTTGAGCGAGAAGATTGAATGGATTTCACCAAAATTAAGAAATGATGTGGAAAAGTGGATACTTAAGGTTCATCAACCAAGTCATCTTGAATTTGTAAGGACTTCAATCTTGAAGGGGATCCGATTACTTGATTTTGGAGATACCTATGTCAGCAAAGATTCTTTTGATGTTGCTTTGCTTGCCGTTTCAGGCGTGCTTGAAGGTGTTGATAAAATCTTTAAAGGAGAATTGGATAAGATCTTTTGCGCCGTTAGACCACCAGGACATCATGCAGAGAGCAGAAGAGTAATGGGATTTTGTCTCTTTAATAATGTTGCAGTGGCAGGAAGATATGCACAGGAAACTTACGGGGTTGAGAAAGTAGCAATAATTGATTGGGATGTTCATCATGGCAACGGGACACAGGAAATTTTCTATGAGGACCCAAGCGTCCTTTATATAAGTTTACATCAATATCCATTTTATCCTGGAACTGGCTCTCGTGAAGAAAAGGGAAGCGGAAAAGGATACGGGTTCACTTTAAACTTTCCAATGCCAGCTGGGTCAAACGATGAAGATTATTTGAAAATATTTGGGAATGAAGTCTCCCCTGCCCTTGAAAAGTTTCAACCTGAATTTATAATAATTTCCGCTGGCTTTGACGCCCATCAAGATGACCCCCTCGCTGGGATGAAACTCACCGAGGAAGCATTTAAAATGATGACTAAATTAACAAATGAAATCGCATTAAAATTTTCACATGGTAAAATTTTATCCGTTCTTGAGGGAGGTTATAATCTTGAGGCGCTTGCGAGATCAGTAGAAAATCATTTAATGGCATTCGTTGAAATGTGATTCAAATCACTTCACTAACTTAAAAATTTTGCTTAACTTAAATCGTAAACATAAAACAAATTTACTGGAGCAAAAATGCGAGGTATAATTTTTCTTTCCACTTTAATAACCTTTCTTATTTTTTTATATGGCTGTTTTGAAAAGCCATCAGAACCTGTTCTGCCAACTTGGGACGTTGATTTAACAGTTCCAATTCTTGATAAAACATTTACACTTGGTGATCTTGTTGAAAAAGATACGACACATTTTAAAACAATGAGCAATAATCAAATTTATTACTCCGTAACAAACGAACTTGAAGCAACAACTGTTGGTGACAATTTAAAAATCTCGGATATTTCAACCTCGGCACAAACACAACTTGGAAATTTTGAGATCAAAAACCCAGGGACAATAAGCGCAAATATTAAAGCATATGAAATCTTCCCTGCTTTATCTTCAAATTTACCACCAGGGAATTATATTATCCCTTCCAACGCACCGGGTCAAACAATTTCAACAAATTTCAGCGCATTTGATAATTTTCAATCACTAACTTTTGATGGCGGTGTTTTAAAAATTACAGTGACCAACGGGCTTCCAGTAAAACTGATATTTCCAGGGGGGCTTAAAATTTACGCTCAAAGCAATCCCTCAACTCCAATTATCACTTTATTTGAAAATGACACTGTAGACGCAAATTCAACCAAAACAGCTGAGGCAAATTTAGCTGGGAAAACTTTGCCATCAAATCTTGGTTTTACAGCCACAATCTTTTCACCAGGTAGTGGGGGGACGCCTGTTTATCTTGACATAAACCAAATGTTTCTTACCGTTTCTGGCTCGCTTGAAAATTTGAGCATCGCCCAAGCCACCGCACGAATTCCAACCCAAACAGAACCCGTTGTGATTGACACCTCGTTTGTCCTTGAGCCAAACGAACCTCAGCCGAATTTGATAGACCAACTCGTATTCAAAAGTGGACAAATGAAAATCAAAATTACGAACAACATTGATCTTGGTTTAAACGGAAGCCTTACACTTTATAATTTTAAAAGAAAGTCGGACAACTCACCATTACAAATCTCGCTTAACATCGGGAGGAAAAATTCGCCCAATAATATCGTTGAACAAAATATAAACCTTGGCGATTATAAACTTATTGGCAATCTCTCAAATAAAATTTCATATCGTGTTGAGGTTCTTACTGAAGATACAAGGGATGAGTTCAGAACGATAACAAAGAATGATGGTCTTTCAGCAGAGATAAGTTTATCAAATCTCGTCATTGAATCAATCTCAGGTAAAGTTAAGCCAACAGAAATTAATTTTGAAGAGCAAAAAGTAAATCTTGCCGGACTTAAGGATTATAGAGAGAAATTTAAAGGTAGTTTGAGGCTTGACGATATTCGGGTTGAGCTGAATTTAGTAAAAACGGCACAGTTTACATTTGATATGAATTTAAAGGTAAAAGCCAAGAATACAAAAACTGGAAAAGTTGACTCACTTGAAATCCCAATTGACCAGCGAAGATTTTCTGGAACATCACACAGAATAATTCTTGACAAAAATAATAGCAATATAGTAAATTTCATCAACTCATTTACGAGCGGAGATGGAGAACTTCCAGATTCTCTTTTCGTAACTGGTTTTGCTTTTCTTAATCCAAATTATGAAGCTGGTCAAGTTTCATCAAAAGATTCAATCTATGGCTCAATAACAATAAGTTTTCCGGCTAGCTTTGGTATTTCAAATGCTGAACTTAGAGATACAAGCGAAGTTGAAGAACTTTCAGATGAAACGAAAAAAGAACTTGATAAGATGAATTATGGAAAGTTGTTCGTTGAGGTTGAGAATGGGCTTGGAGTTGAATTAAAATTTAGAGCGACAATTTTGGGTTTCGTTATGGATTCGCTTATTGCAATTCCAAAGACCAACAATTTTACAATTCCATCAGCACCCATTGGTAACGATGGTTTTTCAGTGGGAACATCAAAATTCACAAATGTTATAGAACTTGAAAAAGATGAAATTCAAAAGTTGAAAAATATGAAGTTTATTCGCTCACTTATTTTGCTTGCAACAGCTGAAAATGGAAGGGTGGTTAAATTCAGAACAACCGACTCAATCAAAGTCAAAATCTACGGCAGATTAAACTATAAAGTTGAAATTTCAAACAAATAAAAAAGGATAGAAAATGAGGTTTAGAACATTAATTTTATTGCTGGCACTCTTTTTTACAATCGCACATAGCGGGGATGATAAGTCAAACGTTCGTGGTCTTGGAATGGCTGGAGCAACAACTGCAACAAGCAGAACAATTGATGCAATTGGGATAAACCCAGCTTTGCTCGCTTATATGGGAATTGCAAAGGGATCAGAGATCAAAGGTAGAATTATTGATGCAGAAACAAAACAGCCAGTTCCAGGGGCACAAATCACCATTAAAAAGCTAAACTTAACATCAAGGGCAAATTTTAGTGGTGAATTTTCAATTAAAAATGTCCCCCCGGGAAATTATGTGGTTATCGTGACCCAAAAAGGATATGAAACACTTGTGATAAATAAATTTAGAGTTAATGCAAACTCTGTAATCAGCGGGACAATTAAAATTTCAAGAAAAGAAACGAAAGAAGAAAAAACAATTGATTTTAGTGAGATCGGTTTTGATATCAAAGAACAAAAACCGATAATCTATAACGACAACAGTGGATTTACCTTGAGCTTAATTCCACAAATTGGAGTTGGCGTTGGGATGAACTTTTTGAGTTATAATCTTTATCTTGACTATTTTACTGGGGTTGACAGCGCTGGGGAAAAAGTGCCAAAACATTTAACAGACGCTGACAAGAGGAAAATACTTGACTCTTTTAGAGAAAATCCAGGCACTTTGATGTCGCAAGTTGATGTTAAGATATTAAGCATTGCATTTAGCATCAAAAGGATCGGGGTAGCCCTTGGAATGAGAGAAAGAATTATATCAAAATTTGGTATACCGAGAGAATTTATGGAGTTTGCACTATATGGAAATCCCCCGGGTTCGGTCTACTCATATAACCTTGGAATCAACGGGACATGGATGAGAGAATTTTCAGCTTCATTTGGAACAAAACTTCCTGTTGATCTAATTGCTGTTAAAAATATAAATGTTGGGATCGGCGTAAAATATATTCAAGGTTTTGGTTATGTTGGAACGGATAAACTTAACTTCACATTTGAAACGGCTGATTCCTCAAGGGGCTATGAAATTACGGCTAAAATGAGTGGACTTATTAAAAGAGCAGGCGTTGATTTCCTTGACCCAGACAAAGAAGCTAATTTTAAACCTTTCCCAACCCCTGCTGGGACAGGAATTGGATTTGATATCGGAGCAAGCGCAGAAATCCTTGGGCTGTTCACCGCCGGGATAAGCATAACCGATATTGGCTCGGTTAATTGGACAAAAAATGCAGTTATAACTTCAGGGGATACCATGTTTAAATTTACAGGCTATACAACTCAGGAAAAGTTAGACAGTTTAAGAGAAAGTTTTGAAAATTATGTTAAGAGCCCTGATAGGAAAAAATATGAAAGTTTCTCAACTGGTTTGCCAACAGCGATAAGATTTGGTGTGGCAACAGATTTAAAGATATTCCTTCCATTTTTCCCAGGAAGAATGCTCATTTCAGCTGATTATTTCCAACCGATTGGAAATGAACAAATAAGTTTCAAAAGCCCCAAATTTGCACTTGGGCTTGAATGGAGATTAATCAATCTACTGCCATTAAGAGCTGGAATATCGCTTGGTGGATTTGAGGGATTTGCTCTTTCAGTTGGGACAGGTATAAATCTTCCATTTTTGGAATTTAATATAGCAACAGGGCATTTAAATGAAGTTATGGCTGGGGGTGATTTAAGACATTTCTCGGTTGCAACCGAGCTAAGATTAAAGTTTTAAATGAAGCTGACGCAGGCATCAATGCCTGCGCCTTTTTTATAATTTTAAAATCCTTCTAATTTCTCGCTCAACGAGAAAAGGGTTTTCATCAATGAAGTGTCTTGAAAATTGTCTTGACCTTTTTATTGTGTTAAAATCAATCTCTGCAAAAATTAAATCTTCTTCAAAAAATTTTGCCACTGAGACAACCTCACCATCTGAGTTCACAACTTCTGAACCTCCCCAGAAATTAACGCCATCTTCATATCCAACCCGATTACTGAAAAGAAGATAAAGGCTTAGCAAACGTGCATAGGTTTTGTGATGTTCTGAGTTGATTTTGTAGTTTGAAAGTTCTTCGGAATCCCCAGATATACGAGTTGGGCTTGCAGCAAGCCCTGCTATCACGGTTGCTCCATCAATCGCAAGTAAATAAGGAAGTGAAATATGCCACAAGTCCTCACATATCAAAACACCAAGCCGTCCAATTTTGGTATCAAAAGCACGAACTTCGTTCCCATTTGAAAAATATCGCATTTCTTCAAACATCCCATAAGTCGGAGGATAAATTTTCCTGTGAATGTGCTTTATCTCGCCATCTTCAAAAACGAACGCAGAGTTATAAATGCCATAATTTTCCCCTTCTTCAACACCCCCAGCAATTATGATTATCTCCTTGCTTAATTTCTTTAAATCATCAAGTGCATTGGATTTAAATGGATTAACAGCAATTTCAACATTTATGTCACGTAAGGTATAACCTGTTAAGCTGAGTTCGGGAAATAAAATTAACTTAGCGTTTTCTTTCACCGCTTGCTGAATATAATAGATATGTTTTTCAATGTTTCTTTTCAGATCCCCAAGAACACAGTCAATTTGTGCAACCGCCACAGTATGCTTCATTTAAAGAATTAACTTTGTTTTTGTTTAATTTAAAAAATCTGCCAACTAATTCCCATTTTAACTTTCACCTCGTTTCAAAATTCTACCACCTGTTTTTCCCGTCAGCTCCTCATTATCAATTGTTAAAACCCCATTGACCCATAAATAAACAACACCTTCAGAGTATTGGTGTGGATTTTCAAATGTTGCTTTATCTTTAAACTTTTTATAATCAAAGACAACAATATCAGCGTAATAACCCGGTCTTATTAAACCTCTTTTAAAAAGCTTCAACCTCAACGCTGGTAGAGAAGTCATCTTTCTTATAGCTTCTTCAAGAGTTAACAGACCAAGCTCTCTAACATATTTTGAAATAACTCTTGGAAATGTCCCATATGTTCTCGGGTGTGGAAATCCCATTCCTGGCTTTGCAACGCCACCATCTGTTGCAATCATCGTCCATGGAAACCGCATAATCCTTTGTAAATCTTCTTCATTAAGGGAATGATAAATTGCCGTTGAACCACCATTTTCAACTATTTCAATTACAAGCTCACTTGCGTTTTCAAAGTTCGGTTCAAGATTTTTCTCTTTTAAAATTTGAGCAAGTGTTTTGCCCTGATATTCAGGTTTCCATCTACAACTTCCAATTTGAATGTTTGCTGGGTCACCACTTCCCCGATCGCTTTTCATATTTTCAATTATGCCTTGTTTGATTAATTGTCTCAACTCTGGATTTTTCAGCCTCTCAAGAAGTTTCTCATTTCCACCTTCCATCGCCCACCCTGGGATCAACACAGTTATCCCTGTGTGTGTTGCTGTATAGGGATATTGATCAAGAGTTATATCAATCCCTTCTTCCCTTGCTCTTTCAATCCTTAACAAGGTTCTTAAACTCATTCCCCAATTTGCACGACCAACTATTTTGTGATGGGTAATTTGAACAGGAATTTTTGCCTCTTTACCAATTTTTATCGCCTCCTCAATTGCATCAAGTATTTTATTTGATTCATTTCTCATATGGGTTATGTAAATTCCGCCAAATTCTGAAGCAACTTTTGCAAGCTCAATTATTTCGTCAGTATCTCCAAAAGAACCCGGTGGATAGATGAGCCCTGTTGACAATCCGAAAGCACCTTCCTTCATCGCTTCTTCAACAAGTTTCTTCATCTTGTTAAGTTCTTCCTTTGTCGGTTTCCTGTTTTCCCACCCCATGATTGAATCCCTCACTGTTCCATGCCCGATGAAAAAGCCAATGTTTGCTCCAAGAGGTAACTTTCCAAATTCCTCAAATGCAATTCTTAAAGGCAAAGGCGAAGAGCCATCATTTCCTTCAATTACGGTTGTGATCCCCTGCCTAAGTAAATTCTCCATTGTCGGCTCAAACATCAACCCACCCCTTGCGTGTGAGTGAATATCAATAAATCCCGGAGCAAGATATAAACCATCAGCGTTTATAACCCTCTTTGCCTTGTTTTTATCAAGTTTAAAACCAACATCAACAATTTTATCATCCTTTATTCCAACATCCCCAACAAACCACGGTGCACCCGTTCCGTCAATTATCCTCGCCCCCTGAATAAGATAATCATACTCAAACCCCTGTGAAAAAAGATAAACACTTAAAGTGAGAAGATAAAGTATAAGTCGCATAAACATACGGCGAGATCACTTTTTTATTAAATTTAAATATAGGTTTGAACAAAAATCAAGCCTGAAAAATTAACCTTCGCACATTAAATTTTGTCTTGCATAGATTTCATCAACGATAAATCTTGCTTTTTCCCTCCAAAACATATCACTTTTTATCGTTTCCCTCTGCCTTTTTACAAAATTTTCATCCTTCGCAAGTTCAACCCCCATATCAAGATATTTTAAAAACTCCATCTCATCACCAGCGATAAAAACGGAATCAACCAGCCTGCTTTGTATGCTTATCTTCGTCGCAACGATAGGTTTACCCAAATATATGTACTCGTAAATTTTCATCGGGTCATTTGAAAGTGTGAATTCGTTGACTTTGTGGGGGACAATGCAAACATCAAATGAACCTATATAGCGTGAAAGATCACTGTAATGTTTATCACCAATGAAATAAATGTTTTGATTTCTTTTCAATTTTCTGATCATCCTGCTGACATTGCCATACTTACCGCCAACAAATATAAAGTTGTAATTTTTTCTTTCCTTTGCTATACGCTCTACAAGTTCAAAGTCAATTCTATCTGAAATGACGCCAACATAGCCAATTCTTGGATTTTTAATTTTTCTAATATCTTCAGGGATGACCCCATCAAAGTTTAAATTTTCATCAACCCCATTTGGCAAAACGAAAATTTTCCCATTTGAGAGCGGATAATTCTCAAGAAAAAAATTTTTTATATTCTCATTCACACAAAAAATTAAATCCGACTTTGACGAAATCCATTCAAAACTTTCAAAGATGTATTTTTTCAAATTTTTAAATTCGGGATGAAAACAAAAGTTATCCATAACATCAAAAGCGAAAACCTTTGGTTTTATCGCCTCAACAAATTTATTAGCGAATGGGTTAAACGAAATAACCGAGAAATCTGCAAACCCAAGTTGCTTTAGCAAATCATGAAACTTTTCAATAAACTTTTCACTTCCATAAACTTTGTCAAACCACAGATGTTTCAACTTTACCTGCTCCAAACCAACAGTAAAAAATTCAAAAATAAAAATTTTCTCCCCTAAACCACTCACATTAACAACTGACTTTTCACCTCCACTAATTTTAAATTTCAATGCTTGAAAAAAATTCAACATTGAACGTGGTCGTTCAACAATGACAACCTTATCTATCCTTTCATCTCTTACGATTTCAAGAAACAAATGCTGATCTCTGCTTCTAAACCCGTAAATTCTCCCCTTCAAAAAATCGTTGTATGGAACTATGACAAGATTAATTTTTCTCATTTCTTAAGGTATGTCAATTTATAAACTAAAACTTCCTTTTCCGTAAGACAGTAAAGCAAAGAACCTTGACAAGCGATGTCATAAATTTCCTCATCGGAGCGAATTTTTCCTATGAACTTACCCCTTGTATCAAACACAAAAATATCATTCCCATCAGCGACATAAATCAACGAGTCAGCGAACAACCCGGTTGGATTTTTAAGGTATTCATTTCCGAACTTTCTCAAGAAATTTCCATAGTAGTCGTAGATTAAAACATAATTTTCATCAAGCACAGATATCAGATTTTGGGATGTGATTGCTATTTGAATTGGCTTTATAAGTTTACCGGCGCCAGCCTCAATGCCACCGAAAGTTTTTTCAATTTTATTAAATTTGTTAATTTTTACGCACCTTAAATTTTCTTCATCTATTATAAAAATTTCTCCAAATTTTGAAAGGGCTATGGATTTTGGAAAGCCAAAAAATCTCTCCCCATCTGACTCACCTTGCAAGGTTGCGATGAAATTTAAATTTTTATCAAACCTTTGAACCCTGTGGTTGTTGTAATCAGCCACATAAATCGCAATCCCACTTCCGGCGTCAACATCATATGGTTGATCAAATTCAAGCTCACCCCAACCATAACCTGATATTTCCCGGATTAACTTCCCATCCTTTGTAAATTTTTTCACCGAGTTATTACCTGTGTCAGCGATATAAACTTCACCCGTTGGGCTTAACGATATACCACGTGGATTATTCAGATTTCCAAATTTAAAAAGAAATTTCGCCTCAATTTGAATTTGCGTGATCAATTCCAGGATAAGAAATGAAAGAAAAAGTAGAAAATCCATTCTTAAAATCTGTAATGAAATTTTACTCTTCCAGGTAAAATTTGAATTGAGAGTTCGTCCCCGACATCAAAATTATAAAGATGTGCGTCAACATAGGCATCAACAATGTTTGCAAGGTAAAGCACAAAAATATATATTCCGAACAAATCACGCTGATCCCTGTAGAAATCTCTCAACCTTTTATACCTATAATCCCCGCCTGATGTTTGAACACTTTGCATGAAAAGATCACGATAATATCTGTAATTTTTATCATTTTCTCTCAACTCATACACAAAATAGCCAGCAAGTCCGTAAATAATTGGTATCTTCCAGTAAGATCCGTTGTAAAATTGCCCAAGCCCTGGGAGTATGGCGCTCATCAGCATTGCTTTTGTCGGGGACTTGACATTTGACTTTTTAAAATTTTTAAGCGTGTCGGTTTGAGAAAATCCGATTAGATTTACAAATAAAATCAAAATTAAAATTTTTAACCTCATTTTGACTGCCTTCTAACAGCTATTAAATCAATTTCTATTTTCACATCTCTTGGTAAACGGGAAACCTCAACCGTTGTTCTCGCTGGCGGAGAATTTTTGAAGTATTCTGAATAGATTTCATTCATAGCCGAAAACTCATTTAGATCTCTCATATAAACGGTAACTTTTACAACATCGTCAAATGTTGCACCGGACGCTTCAAGAACCGCTTTTAAATTCTCAAGCACTTGCTTTGTTTGTTCCTTTATATCCCCCTGAACAACTTGATTTGTTTTTGGATCAATTGGTATTTGTCCAGCGGTAAAAATAAAATCTCCAGCAATTACTGCCTGGCTGTAAGGTCCAACTGGCTTTGGCGCCTTTTCAGTATAAACTATTTTCTTTTCCACCTTCCCTCCCGATATTGTTATTAGTGAAAATAGAACACAAATGGCAAAAATTGTAAATGTTAACTTCATAAAACTTTACCTTGAATGTTTTTCTATTATCTCAAAAAGTTCAAGCAACCTTTCAAAATCATCACTTGAGTAAAATTCAATAACTATCTCACCCTTGCTATTCCCCGTTTGCTTAATTTTTACCTGTGTCCCAAAAATTCTTTTCAATTTTGATTCAATATCCCTTAAACCTGCAGATGCGTGGGTTTTCTTTTTCTGGGCTCTTTCTTCAAGATCTTTACCTTTTAGCAAATCTCTAACTGCCTTTTCAACTTTCCTGACGGACCATCCCTGCTTCACAATTTTATTCCAGATTTCAATCTGAAGTTTTCTACTCGGAATATTTATCAGTGCTCTTGCATGCCCCATCGTTATCTCGCCTTTCTTCAAACTCTCCTGAATCTGTTCTGGAAGTTTCAGCAACCTTATAAAATTTGCTACGGTTGTCCTATCTTTGCCAATCTTTTTAGCGATTTCCTCCTGTGTATAACCAAGCTCTTCAATCAACCTTTGATATGCTTTAGCAATTTCAATCGGGTTTAGTTTCTCCCTTTGTATGTTTTCAATTAATGCAAGCTCAAGGAGTTCCTTTTCCGATTCAACTTCAATTATATACGCAGGGATATGTGTAAGCCCTGCCTCTGCAGATGCTTTTACTCTTCTTTCACCAGCGATAAGTTCATACATTCCCCCTGGCAATCTTCTGACAGTTATTGGCTGAATTACTCCTTTTTCAATTATTGATTGCTTCAATTCTTCAAGTGATGTTCTATCAAAACTTTCTCGCGGTTGATATGGATTTGGCTTTATCTTTGATATTTCAATTTTAGCAATTACGCCAACAGATTGCCCATCATCAAATCGCAAATCTTTTGAATCAATACTTATCTCCCGAGTTGCAGAACGAGGTATTAAAGCATCAAGCCCCCTGCCTAATCTTTGCTTGCTCATACCTGCCCCATTGTTTCTTGCCTTTTAAGTCCTTCTATTTTTTCTGTTTTTTCATTCCTTTTTATAATCTCTTCTGCTACCTTCGCATAAGAGATCGCCCCAGGTGATTTCGCATCATAAAGTAAAATCGGTTTCCCATGACTTGGGGCCTCGCTTAATTTTATGTTTCTTGGAATCTTTGCTTCAAAAACCCTATCCCTAAAATATCTTTTTATCTCGTCAGCGACCTCATTTGACAACCTTAATCTGCTATCATACATTGTCAAGAGAACACCTTCAATATCCAGTTTCGGATTTAACCTCTCCTTGACAATTTTAATTGTATTAAGAAGTTGACCAAGACCTTCAAGCGGTAAATACTCACATTGAACTGGAATTAGAACGGAATCAGCTGCGGTGAGCGCATTTAAGGTCAAAAGCCCAAGAGATGGTGGACAATCAATCAAAATATAATCATATCTGTTTCTCAACCTTTCAATCGCCTTTGCAAGGATTCTTTCCCTACCTTGAAATTCAATGAGCTCATATTCACTTCCAACCAGTTCTATTTTTGATGGGATCAGCTCAAGAAATTTTAAATACGGATCAGAAAAACTAACAATGGCATCTTCTGCTCTTATTTTGCCAAGTAAAACCTCATAAATTGTTTTTTCAAATTCAGGTTCAACACCAAGGGAACTTGTGGCATTTGATTGGGGGTCAATATCAATTAAAAGTGTCAACTTTTCAAGTGCAGCAAGATATGCAGCGACATTTACAGCTGTTGTCGTTTTCCCAACACCGCCTTTTTGATTAGCAATTGCGATAACCTTTCCCATTGTGATTTCGGTTTACTTTTTCAGCTCAACACTTTTAATCTAACAAATCCAAAACAAATCTTCAAATTGCATCTTCACCCGTTTCTTCTGTCCTTACCCTTATTACCTCCTCAACTGGGTAAATGAAAATCTTTCCATCCCCAACCTGTCCTGTTTTCGCTGCCTTTATTATGGTGCTGACAATTTTATCAACCATATTATCCGGGGCTACAATTTCAATTTTTATCTTTGGCAAGAAATCAATTTTATACTCAGCTCCCCTGTAAAGTTCAGTATGTCCCTTCTGTCTTCCGTATCCCTTAACCTCAGTTATAGTCATTCCACGAACCCCAATTTCCGAAAGCGCTTCTTTAACATCATCAAGTTTGAATGGTCTTATAATCGCCTCTATTTTTTTCATAACTCAAATTGATTTATCTTCTAAATACACTTATAATTGCTGCGATTCCGCCAGCTGCAAGACCTATATCTCTTAAAATTGCAAGTATATCCTTTATCACATCAATTGAACCACCGGGGACAACCACAGTATCACCAGGCAAAAGCAACGGGCTTGGTTCCCCATCTTCAATAATTTTTTCAACATTGACTTTTATAACTTTTTCAACGATGGTGGTATCTTCACGAACGCTACGAACGATCTTAACATCCTTTAGCTTTGCTTCTTTTAAAGGACCACCACCGTAGGAAATTAATTGAACGAGGTCTGTTGAACTTGGAACCTCATATCTTCCAGGATTTCTCACGAATCCCCAGAGATTTACAGTGATAGTAAGTTCTCCTGTTTTGCCAACAAAATAATATGCACTTGAACCTCCGCCTGTTACAATTCTCGGGCTTTCAAAAAGCTGGGAGAATGAAGTCGTTACAAAAATTAAAGATAAAAAGATTATTTTTCTTAACATATCTTCGGCTCACCTCCGTTATTTTTATTTGACATTAAAAACACCCCAGTTGGATTTTGAACCAGCATTTTGTCCAAACTGAACTCTGTCAACTCGCCATTTGTATTGACGCCCGGATACAAGGTTTTCTCTTGCTCTTGAATCAATGTTAAATTTAACCCAGAAATCACTAAAACTTCCATATCTATAAATCCAGATAATGCTATCCGTTTGAGCATTTTTTACCCTTATTACAAAATCACCGCCACCGTTAGGGTCATCCCACCTAAAAATAAGTGTATCCGCACTAACCTGTGAATTATTTCCGGGCGAGAGCAATCTCGGCTTATGATACAGTTCAAAAGAAATTGTATCGGATGGTTGACTTTCCACATTATCACGATTATATGCTCTGACATAGTAGTAATAAACCTTACGAACTTCAACATTTATATCAATGAAAAATGTATCCGCAATCCCCGCCTGTGCTCTCACATCATAATAAAATTTGAATTCAACTTTGTCCCCCCTCATCTCTCCACGATAAATTTTATAACCTGATGAATTTGCAACCTTGCTCCAGATTATTTTTATCCCGTTAACCTCTGGAATAGCCCCGCTTCCAATATCTGATTCATCCAAAGGGTCAGGCACAGGATAAATTTTCGGTTTATCAGGAACAGGCAAACTTTCACGAGTTGGACTGCACGAGAAAAATAAAGCAATGAGCAAAAAAATTATTTGAATTTTTAACCTCATAACCTTTTCAAAATTTTGTCAATAATTAAAGAGCCACTTACTCTATGAACCGCTCCAAGTTCATGTGCAAGAAAAGCATAATCAACAATTAAAAAATCAATTTTTAGACCCGCACCAATTGTTAAATTTTCGGCATTTTTCCCAAAGCGAACAAAGAGCAAATCCCTGTAATCATATTCAATCCCATATAATCTGTCTGTAAGATAAGAATTTTGACTACCATATGCAACTGTAATTTTCCCAGAAATGAAATTAACAGGCAAAGTATAAGCAAGCCCGAACATAACCGTTGATTCAACGAGGTGTTCTCTTCTTGTGCTCCATGCAATTTTTGTTTTTCCAATATCCTTAAGGGCAAGTGAAATTGAAACATCGCCCATATTCTCCCTTTGTAAGAAATCATCCATGCTGAACCTGAACATAAAGCCAACATCAAACCCAAACCCAGTTCCTCTCTCAAAACCAAGTTTCTGATTTATAAATTTAAAGTTTATCCCAACTGGCAAAGAAACAGGAAGTTTGTATCTTGACCAACCAAAGTTTATGTCAAATTTAAACTCCTTTGAGAATGAAAAATAAAACGCATCTTCAACATCGCTGAAAAACCCCTCACCTGTGTAGTTTTTCACAAGATTTTCTCTATCTATCGGGGTTTCAATGCCTGTGAAATCAGGTCTCAACGGTATATCATCAACGCTCAACCTCACCCAATTGATTGCAAGACCAAGACCTTGAAAATTTTGTATGAAACCAAGATGGAAAAAAGAAGCAAGCGGATTTGTAATTCCACCAAATTGAGATGAATACATAAAGGATAAAATTCCACTCCCAGATATAGCAACTCCAGCGGGGTTATAGTAAAACGAAGACCCATCATTTGCAATTGCTATAAAGGCACCACCCATCCCAAGCGCCCTCGCCCCAACGGGAATCCTCAAAAATTCACCAGCATATTTTGAATTGTCCGAATACGCAAATGAAAAAAACAACAAAACAAAAATTATTTTTGATAACCAAATTTTCATATCACCTTACCCTTGCAATTTTTCCAGTAAAGTTTTGAACCTTGCCACCTCTTTTTACCGAAAATTTATAAAAATAAACACCATTTGCAACTTCATTGCCGTCTCTATCAGTTCCATCCCACCATATCTCATGATAACCGATTGAAGTCGGTATGCCAGTCCCACCAACTTGAAATCCATAAACCTCAACTGGCTCCGACGATGGAAATTTAAAATTCCGAATTAACCTACCGGCGACAGTGTAAATTTTAAATTCAACCTCTTCAACCGGAGAACCAAAAATCTCATAAGCAAAAAATGTTCTATCTGAAAATGGATTCGGGAAATTGCCATAAATCTTGACATCAAAATTTAAAACAACTTTAAATGAAACCTTTACCTCATCAGACCAATTCCCATTAACATCTCTCACAGCAAAACTTCCCCAGTGTTCTCCTTCTGTTAACTTTGGACTTAATTTAACAAATAAACTTTTCGGATTTGGAATGGTATCGGGAATTACAATATCAGAATAATTTACATCTTTCCCGTCAATTTTGAATTTTAAAGATTCTCTTGAAACATCAACCCCCTCATCATCTTCAATTAAAATGTTGAAAACTGGATTTGCAGAAACATGCGCACCATCTCTGAAACTTTGTCCCTCAACCGTAACTTCAACTCTCGGCGCTTTTGAATCGTTTGAAAAACCAAGCGTGTAAACCCCCGACTCATCAAGTCTGCCGTGAAACCATTCACCGTTTACAACGCCGTTTTTCATCTTGAAAATTCTCAACTTTTCATCATAAAGATAAAGTTTTATCCGCTCTTTATTTTGATTTAGATTTGGGTCTGAAAGATCAACCCTCACAAAAATTTCAACATCACCATTGCTGTTTATAGCATCATACTTCGCCATAAAAACCTTTTGCTCCCCCGAAGGTTTAATTGGGTAAAGATTACTTGTCGCATAAGAAAACTGAACCGTTGCGGGATATTCAAAAACCACAAGCGAAGTTAACTGTGAATTTCGTTTTAACGAGATATTCTCCGTAACAGAAATTGAATCAGAACTAAATTTCACAAAGTTATAAACAAGATCGCTATAGACAATGTTGTTTGAATAATCAATATCATCGCCAGATAATGAATCGCCTTCAATCACAGCATAAATTCTATGAGTCCCGATATCAAGATTTCGCTCAAGCGGGATTTCAACATCAATTGATGAGTTCCCACCAACTGAAAATCTCTTTAAACCAATGAGATAACTTTCATCTCTGAAGCTGTAGTAAATTTTCAACTTGAAATCGTTTGCGACAACATCACCAAGATTATAAATCCTCGTTGAAACTTTAACAATTGAGTCAACTGTAAATTTAAGATTTGGGCTTTTAATATAGATTGAACTTTGCAATTGGGCTAATTGCGGTGGTATAAGTGATGGGTCGGGCAATCCCCCAACAATTATCTCTTTCCATTCACCACTTAAAATTTTCCCTTCGGAATACGCTACCATTTGAAATAGATATTTCGTTCCAGCGATAACTGGAACTTTTTTAAGAGATGCATAAAAACCTGTTCCATCACTTGCACACAACAATGTATCACGCCCGAGCAAGAAATCAAATCTCCCATATTTGCTTTTGTATTTATAAACTATAAACTTTACAGAGTCGGGTTGTTTTTGATTTTCAAGTTCAACTCTGCCAGATAAAGATAAACTATCCCCATGTTTTGGATTTTCGGGAGCCAATGAGTAATCACCAACGAATGCTCCACCAATTTTAAACAAATTAAATCCCGCTTCCATTTTTTGACCATCATTTACAAAAACTTTAATAAATCCAGAATTTACAGACGGCTTAAACGAGAAACTACCCCTGCCAGATTGTATTGAAATTGAAAATTCACCCTTGGAGACATGAACGCTATCTGAAATGGTAATTAAAGCAAAGCCACTTTGAATTTGAGACTGAATTTGTATTTTCACTGAATCAGCGAAAGAAACAACTTTTCTCTCGGCATGGACAGATGTCTTATTCTCGGGAAACGGAAGTTTTACTGCTGGGTCACCGATAAGGTTATATTGATAAACCATTGTTTTTGCTTGTGGCCAGAAGAAATAATTTGAATAATACTTTGCCTTGCCAAGCGTTATAATTTCACCAATGCTTCTATTGGGATCAAAAATATAGGGGAAAATGCTCAAAACCATGAAATAATCATTTAAAAGCCAGCCAAGTCCACTTGACGCCAAAACACCGATTGCACCTTTTTCTTTTTCAATTACAAGATTAACACCCAAGGCTATTTTTTGTGGGTAATCAAATGCCCCCGAAAAACAGGTCATACTCGTTATAAACGGATACTTATCCTTATTTGACATTTTTGAGATATCTTCATTTTTCAACAAGCCATTGTCAGACCAGATAGCTCCACCACCATGACCGACGAAATTCACAAGAACCTGCCCATCTGAAAAATAATTTAAAAGTTTTGATGTCCCACCAGAGAAAATTGAACCACCAAGGACATATAACCGATTTATGTTAAGATATTTAGGTAAAACATTCATCACAAGATAATCAGTTTGCGATTCAAACTCCCTCTCCACACCTGCAATCATGAGAACATTCCTGTTCCAATTTTGTGGTTTCTGATTCCAAAATGAAATTATTTTATCAACCGCATTTTTAAGCTCGTCCCTATCCCTTACTGGCAACCTTCCAAGTATGACATCACCAAGATAATCCTCACCATCAATGAATGTAAACCATGCATCCGCAGATGTCGCACCATACCTATAGGACTGGTAAAACATCGTCGGAATCATATCAAGATTTGGGTAATGGCGATTATCGTAAACAGCACTGCCAGCGAAAAGGATATAGGTTGGGGCTTTTGACCAGTTGAAATAAGAATATCTTAAAAATTCTTTTATCGCATACGGACTTTTAATCCCATGATTAAATTCATCATAAATGTCGTCAACACTTATGATCTTAACGGACAAGCCTTTTGATTCATAAAGTTTCTTAATTTTGTTCAGCGGATGTTCAACATCATTTACATCTTTTGATTTATCATAAAGCAAGGGATGCGTGATGATCAAATAATCAAAAGAATTGGCTATGTTTTTAAGGTTTGTTTTTAAGTCTTTCGCAATGCTATCTGGTTTAAGTTTTGCGCTTTCACTTACGGCGATGAATTCAGCATCTTGCGATAAAACATTTAAATAAAAAATTGCGTGATAATTTTCACCTATTTTTTCATCTCTTGCCTTTACAACTTCAACATTTGAAATTTTTGAAGTCCCTATCCTGTAAATGCTTATGTTCGGGTTTTTAAATCCGAAAAGTTCAAACCGAAAATAACCACTCGTATATTCGGGCGGGATTTTAAACTTTATCTCATCTTTATCTGCTTGATAAAGCCGTCGGTAAGTTATCTCAAACCAGTTAACATCAAATATAGTATTTACAACCCTGCCATCACTTGCATTGAAAACACTCACTTTATTTATGCCGTTCTTTAAAACAACATTTGGCACAGAATAACCCAAACCTTCAGACGAGGCAATGTTAAGCGATTGACCATTCCATTGCGTTGTTAAGATTCTTAAATTATTTACAAAGACATGTGCTATATGTTCGGGGTTAAGCGATGGAGTTGAAGTTATACCGTGAAAAGCAACCTTCATTTTCACATTGTCCAAACTTAACGGATCTGGCGTCGGAATATAGACATTAAAATCAACTTGCTTATCTGCTCTCACCTCTGCCCAAAACCAGTGGTCACGAACATCATAAGTTAAATCAACATCAGATTCCTTCAACCTTTCAAAAATAACATCCTCTTCAAAGTGGATAGTTGAATAAAATGAAGTTCCACGAAGATCAATGTAGTTTTCAAAGAATCTTACACCTGTTTCTTCCGCTAATCTCAAACCATCTTTATCACCAACTTCAAGAAAATACACATTTACATCTGTGAAGGGATCATTATATAGGTCTTCCCTTCCACCATAAAAATTATTTTTTCTTCGCTCGGCATAAAATTCAATATAATCCCCCTCATTAAAAACCCCATCTCCACCCGAATAAACATAAATTGGTATTTCAACGCCGTTGTTCTTAACCCTTAACTTTGATGCTTGAACCCCCTTGAGATCAATGCCCGATTTTTTAAGGTCTTCGTATGTTATTTTATAGACGCCGTCTTTTTTAACGAAAATTTTATATTCAAATTCTTGACCCGATTGCTGAAAGTTAAAGTTGATATTAAACCCATTTATTTTCGGTGTTGAGAAAATTTTTGCCTCTTCAATTTTTGAAACAGCGCCGAAGGAAGATAGCAAAAATTTTGCTTCTTTTAGAAATTTTAATTTCCTTCCCTCAACTTTGAAAGGAAAGACAAGAAAATTAAAAACATCAACACCACGAAGTTTTCCAAGATAGGTGAAGTTATAAATTCTTTCATCAATTGAAAAGGTCTCCTCAAACTCAACTTCATCTGGCAAAGATTTCTCTTTTATCTCTGGAAGTGGAGAATCAAGCTCAATTTCGTCAAGGTCATAGTTAAGGATTTCAATTTTTGCGTCTGGTGTAGCCGAAAGAAAAAAATTATAGTAGGGGATAAGGTTCGGAAGAAGTGAGACATTTTCGTAGTTTTTTAGAGTTATAATTGAGTATCTTTGACCTGCGATTTCAATTTCTTTTATCTCGGGTTTTTCAATTTTGATTACAATTTCCTTTGTGAATCCATGGTCAATCAAATTAAAAAATTCTTGTCCATAAGTGATGTTACAAAAGAACAGAAAAAAAGCGAGAAACCTTTTAATTTTCATTTCATCAATCTGCTATATTTTCCCGTGACAGTGTTTATATTTTTTCCCACTTCCACATGGGCAAGGGTCATTGCGCCCAACTTTTTGCGTAACTTTTACAGGTTGTAATTTAACTTCAGGTTTAACGGCAGTAGCTGTTGCAACATCTGCCTCATTAGCCGAAACACGCAGACCCATACCAATTGATTCTTGATGGACAAGGTTCAACTGTTCCCTTCTGGGTCTTCTTGGTCTTCTTTCAATTACTTCTTCAGGAACAACAGGGAACATTCTAAAAACAATGCCTAAAACACCGCTTCTTATCCTACGCATCATCTCCATAAACATTTCAAAAGCTTCAGTTTTATATTCAACGAGCGGGTCTTTTTGAGCATACGCACGAAGGTGAATCCCCTCCCTTAATTCATCCATCTCTCTTAAATGTTCTTGCCATCTTTGATCTATTACCTGAAGCATTGCCATTTTCATCAACGCAAACATCAGATCCTCTCCAAGTTGAGCTTTTTTCTGATTATAAAATTCTACAGCTTCGTTGTAATTTTTTTCTTTCAAACCTTCCTTGCCAAGTTTTTCAAATTCATCGGGTGTGATTTTCAAATCAATTAAAAGCGTCCTCATCAATTCGTCTTTCAAACCCTGATAGTCAAGGGATGGATAATACTTTTCAACCGTATCTTCAACATAATCAGTTAATATATCAAGCAAGTCATCTTCAAGTCGTTCACCCAAAAGAGCATGTCTTCTCAAACTATAGACGACCTCTCGCTGTTTATTTAAGACATCATCATATTCAAGTAATCTTTTTCTTATAGCGAAGTTATTTTGTTCAACTTTTTTCTGTGCCCTTTCAACGCTTTTAGTTATCATTGGATGCTGGATTGGCTCTCCTTCTTTATAACCAAGACGTTGCATTATATTTGCAATTCTTTCTCCGCCGAACAGACGCATCAGGTCATCCTCAAGAGATATGAAAAATCTTGATGATCCAGGGTCACCTTGTCTACCTGCACGACCCCTCAATTGAAGATCTATTCTTCTTGCCTCATGTCTTTCTGTTCCAATTACATGAAGACCCCCAAGTTCCGCAACCCCTGGACCAAGTTTGATATCCGTTCCTCGCCCAGCCATGTTCGTTGCTATCGTCACCATTCCACGAAGCCCCGCATTAGCGACAATTTCCGCTTCTCTTTGATGATGTTTTGCATTTAAAACATTATGCGGTATTCCACGACGCTTCAACATCCTGCTTAAAAGTTCAGAAACCTCAACGCTCGTCGTTCCAACAAGGACAGGTCGCCCAATTTTATGCATTCGTTCTATCTCATCAATTACCGCATTATATTTTTCTCTTTTGGTCCTGTAAATGACATCATCGTAATCAATCCTTATACATGGTTTATTCGTTGGGATTACAACAACATCAAGTTTATAAATTTCCCAGAACTCCTGTGCCTCTGTGGCTGCAGTTCCAGTCATCCCAGCAAGCTTTTTATACATCCTGAAGTAATTTTGAATAGTGATAGTCGCAAGTGTTTGAGTATCTTGTTCAACTTTAACCCCTTCTTTCGCCTCTATCGCTTGATGCAACCCCTCAGAGTATCTTCTTCCCGGTAAGATTCTACCTGTAAATTCATCAACAATTAAAACTTTCCCATCTTGAACTATATAATCAACATCCTTCTCAAACATTATATAAGCTCTGAGCAACTGTTGGATTGCATGAACTTTATCGCTTCGTTCGGAATAGAGGCGGTATAGTTCTTCCTTTTTTCTTTGTTTCTGGGATGGGGTAAGATATGGATCGTTTTCAATTATACTTATCTCGGTGCCAAGGTCGGGCAAAACAAAAAATTCCCTGTCCTCTGGAGAAAGGTTTGCAAGAAATTCCCTCCCCTTCTCCGTCAAATCAATAATGTGATTTTTCTCATCAACAACAAAATATAAATCCTCATCAAGCTGGCGCATTTTAATGCCTTGATCCTTGAGAAATTCAAGTTCTGTGTCAAGAAGAAGTTTTTGATATTCAGGTTCAGCGAGTATTTTTCTCAACTTTTTATGCTTTGGTGCACCTCTATGCGCTTTTAGAAGCAGAACCCCAGCCTCTTCCAATTTACCCTCATTTAGAAGTTTCTCAGCTTCATCAACTATCTTGCTGACGAGATTTATCTGCGCTGTTACTAACCTTTCAACCTTGGGTTTCATCCAGTCAAACTTATGTTCAGTCTCTGGAACAGGACCACTTATTATAAGTGGAGTTCTTGCTTCATCAATCAAAATTGAGTCAACCTCATCAATTATAGCGTAATAGTGACCTCTTTGAACTATATCACTTGGGTCAATAGCCATATTATCACGCAGATAATCAAAACCAAATTCATTATTTGTCCCGTAAGTGATATCGCAGTTATATTGTGTTTTTCTTTGTTCAGTGTTCATCCAGTTTTGGATACAACCAACTGTTAAACCAAGAAACTCATAAATTTTACCCATCCATTGGCTATCTCTTAAAGCGAGGTAATCATTAACCGTCACGATATGAACACCTCTACCAGTTAAAGCGTTAAGATAAGCTGGCATGGTTGCGACAAGCGTTTTACCCTCACCTGTTGCCATTTCAGCAATTTTACCTTGATGAAGAACAATTGCACCCATCAATTGGACATCAAACGGAATCATATCCCATACAATTTTATGCCCCGTGACTTCCCAACTTTTTCCAACCAAACGCCGACAGGTTTCTTTAACAACAGCGTAAGCCTCAGGTAAAATTTCATCTAAAACCTTTTGCTCTTCTTTGAACAATTCCTTTTCAAGTTTTTCTATCTCATAGTAAATCTCAAGCCTTTCCTCACGCGTTAATTCTTTATCCTCACGAACGCGAGTTTTAAGTTCTTCAATTCTTTCTTCAATATGTTTAGTTCGCTCTTTAATTCTGGTTTTGAATTCGTCCGTTTTAGCTCGGAGTTGGGCATCGGTGAGAGTGTTAAGATTTTTATAAATTTCATTTATGCGATTAACAATTGGGATCAGGGCTTTTAAATCCTTTTCGTTTTTGCTTGGAAAGAATTTCCGTAAAAGTTTTATTAACATATTTTTTAGTTAGATTTCTCTGTTTTTGAGAAAGTTATCAGGTAAAAATATAAAAATAATCAAACTTATAAGCAAAATTGCCCCGGAAAAGGAAGCGGAGAGGGTGGGATTCGAACCCACGAGCCCGCTTTTTGGCGGACTACACGCTCTCCAGGCGTGCGCCTTCATCCACTCGGCCACCTCTCCATACCAATGTAAAATATAAATTTCGCCAGCAAAAAAATCAAATTGGACTCAATTTGAAAATAACATATCTACTTGCCATTTGTTTGATTTTATAGCCAAAAATTCGTATTATTAAATGAATTCCTCAAAAGGGCAATTAATTAGAAGGAGAAAACAAATGCCAAAACAAAATCTTGAGAAAGAGGAAATCATAGAAAAAGATATAGAAATTGTAGAAGATGCTATTTTAACTTTTAAAGAAACATCAAAAAAAGCACCTGAAATAAAAGGGATACCAACGGGGATAGAAGGTCTTGATGAATTATTTTTTACAGCTACTATTGAAAATGGGAAACCCAAGCTCATTCCACTTGGTGGAATACCTCAATATTCGGTTTTTAATATAACAGGCATATCAGATACTGGGAAAAGTCTAATGGCTGAACAATTCGCAATAAAACAGGCATCGCTTGGAAACTCGGTCGCATTCATCACTGTTGAATCCCCCGCCCATTTTGTAGCAAGCTCAATGAAACTCCGCGCAATTGCAATGGGCGTTGACGAAAAAAACATTGATGAAAACATAGTCTTCATTGACGCTGCTTCATACGGTAAATTAAGAGAAGATATTCCAACGCTTCTCAACACACTTGCATATGCAATTAAGAGGTATAAAATCAAATTTACCGTCATTGATTCCGTCACAGGGCTTTATGAAGCAAAAGAAATGATCGCAAGGGTTGTGGTCAGACAGCTTTTCAATTTCATGAAGAAATGGTATCAAACTGCAATTTTTGTATCCCAGAAAAGATCCGGACAGGAAGAGCTTTCAGCCGAAGCGGCGGGAGGTTTCGCAATTCCTCACATTGTTGATGGAACGATTGTGTTATCAAAAGTTTTAATAAATAATCAATATGCCGAAAAAATATATAAGCGACCGATAGGTGAAATGGTTCGTCTTTTCAGGATAGATGGGTGTAGAATGTCAGGACATAGCACCGAAACATATCTTCTTGAAATTGATCAAACTGGGCTTGTTAAAATTGGTCCATCACTAAAAGAAATAGCAAACAAAAAGTAAAGGATTTAAATATGCCAGTCCTGAAAGAGGAAGAAATTATCCAAATTGAAGAAAAAGTTGATGAAATCGTTCTTAAGGTCTTTCTAAAAGCTCTTGATATAGTTGGAGGTCCGAGAAAGCTAATTCTATACAGGCATTTAACTTGGGTGCCAAGCTTAATTGAAGCATGTTACGCTGTTGTATTGAAAGAAAAATTTCTTAAGACAGAATCTGAAATCGCACAAATTCTTGGACTCACGAAACAAACCGTGAGAAATATATTATCTGCAAAAACGGAAGGAATAATAGAAAATCTTGAATCTGAATTAAAGAAAAAGGTGATAAAAACTCATGTTGCGGGAGCACTTGCAAAACTTGCATTTAAAGAAATAAATCAAGGGAATTAAGTATAGTGTCGGAAAATAGCGAAATAATTAAAATCCTTTTGATTGAAGACGACCCAAACATTGCAGGCTTGATTAAGTATTACCTTAACTCATATAGAAACTATTCTTTTTCCGTTGATTGGACTGAGACAGCAGAAAAAGGAATTGAAAAACTTTCAATTCCTAACAATTATAACTTAATTTTGCTTGATTATTATCTCCCCGAAATGAACGGCTTAGAAGCGCTGAAAATCATCAAATCCCGAAATATAAATATACCCGTGATAATGCTCTCAAGCGCGAAAGAAAAAGAAGTTATGAGCGAAGTTTTAAAACTTGGAGCAATTGACTATTACATGAAAGAGGATATAATCGGACCACTTCTACCTGTCATCATAGCAAACACAATTGAAAGAGAAAACCTCAAAAGGCAAATAGAAAAAGATAAAGGAGAGCAATCACAAAAAATTGAAGCGATCCAAGAAATAGTTATCACTGTTTCACACGAGGTTAACAATCCACTTGCTGCAATAAAGCTTGCTGCAAACATTCTTCTCAAAAAAGATCTTCCACCTGATATAAGAACTTACATAAAAATCATCAAAGAAAACACAGACAGAATAGAGCAAACTATTTTGAAATTAAGGGAACTGAAAAGCGAGCAAATCGTCCCATATGTTGGAAGGTTGAAAATGTTTGATTTATCAACTAAACCAAATACACCAAAAAAAGAAGATAGAGAATGAGCGAAAGGAATGTTAAAGCAAAAGTTTTGGTTGTAGATGATGAGGAATATCTATGTGAACTATTAAAAGATGAACTGCTATCAACTAACCTTTTTGAAATTGATATAGCAAATGATGGTGCACAGGCGATCAACAAAATTCAAAACAAAATTTACGATATTGTTCTACTTGACATAAAAATGCCGAGAATTTCAGGGATTGAGGTTTTAAAATTTATAAAGGAATACTCCCCAGATACCGAGGTAATAATGATTACAGCACTTGGAGATATAAAACTTGCCGTTGAAACGATAAAACTTGGCGCATTTGATTTTATAACAAAACCATATAACTTTGACGAACTTCTTGTATCAATTCAAAATGCGATTGAAAAGCGTCGGCTAAGGCTTCAGAATACTTTAATGCAAAAAGAATTATCAAGACTCATCCACACAGATGAAGTAATCGGACAGAGCAAAATTTTTAAAGATGTTCTTGATATCGTCGCTCGCGTTGCTGGAACAGATGCAACTGTTTTAATTTACGGTGAAAGTGGAACTGGTAAAGAGGTGATCGCACGATTAATCCACAAAAATAGTCCACGTAAAGATAAACCATTTGTAGCTATAAACTGTGCCGCTATCCCGGACACTTTAATTGAATCAGAACTTTTTGGGCACGAAAAAGGAGCCTTCACAGATGCACACACTTCAAAACCAGGACTCGTTGAAATTGCAAACGGAGGGACATTGTTCCTTGATGAGGTTGGAGATTTAAGCCAATATGTTCAACCTAAACTATTAAGGTTTATTGAAACAGGCGAATTCAGAAGAGTTGGTGGAAATAGTATTTTAAAAGTTGATGTTCGTATAATTTCAGCAACAAATAAAGATTTGAATGAGGAAGTTAGAAAAGGTAATTTCAGAGAAGACCTGCTCTATAGATTAAATGTCGTCACAATTCGCCTCCCAGCTTTGAGAGAAAGGAAAGAAGATATACCACTATTTGTTGAGTATTTTCTCAACAAGAAAACACGAGGAAAAAAGAAAATGAGCCCAGAAGCGATGGAGATTTTGATGAATTACGACTGGCCTGGAAACATCCGCGAACTTGAAAATGTTGTTGAAAGGGCAGCAATTCTTGCAAAAGACGATATCATAAAGCCTGAAGACCTTGCTCTAAAACCAGAACTCAAAGAAGATTATTATACAAAGCTTATTAGAAAACCTGTAAATACCCTATCGCTTGCTGAGCTTGAAAAAATTCATATTGAGAATGTTCTAAAGGCAAACAACTGGAATAAATCAAAAACCGCTGAAATCCTTGGAATTAGCTTGAAAACCCTCTATCTTAAATTGAAGCGCTACGGGATAATAGAACCGTTTTGATTTTATTCCGCTTGATTTAATCATAAAAAATTTTTTCAAAATAAATTAGAGTTAAGAAACTATGAATACCGAAAGGGAAAACATCCAAATGTCAGAGCAACGGATTCCGGAGGAAGAGATTAAACCGAAATTAATAGCAGGGAGACAGCCAGTTATAGAGGCTCTCAAATCACAAAGCGTAATGATTGAGAAAATTTATCTTCTTCACGGTATAAGAGGCAGTCAAATTGATAAGATCAGAAATCTCGCGCGCAAAAAAGGCGTGCCATTTGTTGAAATCAACAAACAGCGCTTTCGTGAGCTTGCAAGTGATATAGCAACGCAGGGGGTTATCGCAGTTATAAGTGAAGCGAAATATATAAGCGTTGATGATATTTTAAATGTATCAAAAGAAAAAAATGAACCGCCGTTTATTTTAATACTTGATGAAATAGTTGATCCACAAAACTTCGGTGCACTTGTGAGAACTGCGGAGTGTGCAGGTGTCCACGGAATTATAACCACAAAACATCACACAGCAATTATAAACTCAACCGTTGCCCGCACTTCCGCAGGCGCAATCGCTCATGTTGGAATTGCAAAAGTTGTAAACCTTGCTCAAACACTTGATGAACTCAAAGAAAAAGGTATATGGATAGTCGGCGCCGATGCAAATGCTTCAAAACTTTACTACGAAGTTGATTATACAATGCCGGTTGCAATTGTGATCGGAAATGAAGGCAAAGGGTTGAGATTTCTCACAAAACAAAAATGTGACTTCCTCGTGAAGATCCCAATGTATGGAAAAGTTGAATCACTCAATGCCTCTGTCGCTGGAGCTCTGATGATGTATGAAGTTATAAGAGCAAGAGAGTTAAAAAAGAAAAAACTTCTAAATCCATATCTAAGCTTGAACGAGCCAACCCTTATGTATCAAAGACCAGAACCATTATCTCTTCAAACTCCATTAACTCAGTCAGCAATCAATCAAACCGAACCTATAGCTGAAAGTGAGAAATCTTCAAAAACAAAATCAAAGAAGAAAACGAAAAAATCTGAAAAATGAACCAATCTGTTCAAAATAAAATTTTTCAAATTGCTGAAAAAATCTTCCCCAAGATTGTTTCAATAAGAAGAAAAATTCATCAATATCCAGAGCTTGCATTTGAAGAATACAGAACATCTAAACTCGTAGCACAAACCCTTAAATCTCTCGGTTTAAAAGTTGAAACAGGAATTGCCAAAACAGGCGTAATTGGGGTTCTTGAGGGAGTAAAAAAAGGCAGGGTTGTCGCACTTCGTGCTGATATGGATGCACTCCCATTACAAGAGCAGACAAATTTACCGTTCGCTTCAAAAATTCCGGGAAAAATGCACGCCTGCGGACATGATGCGCACACCGCAATGCTTCTTGGTTCAGCGATGATATTAAAGCAGTTTCAAAATCAATTAAATGGAACCGTTAAATTTATATTTCAACCAAGCGAGGAAAAAAACCCCGGTGGTGCAAATCAGATGATAAAAGAAGGGGTCCTAAACAATCCAAAGGTTGACTATATTTTCGGTCTTCATGTTCGTCCGGATGCAGAAGCTGGTACGATTTTTTTAAAAGACGGACCCCTCATGGCTTCCTCCGATGAGATCTATATCAAAATCAAAGGAAGGGGCGGGCATGGAGCTCGCCCCCACTTTACAATTGATCCAGTTATAATCGCTTCTGAAATTGTCTTAGCCTTACAAAAAATTACAAGCAGATTTTTTGACCCAATTGAACCACGGGTTTTAACTATTGCTTCAATCCACGCGGGAACAGCAACAAATATAATTCCAGATGAAGCAACGATATCTGGAACACTCCGAACAATGAATGAAGAATGGCGTAAAAAAGCATGGAAGATGATAGAGCAAATTGTCAAAGGTATAACCTCAACCTATGGCGCAGGCTATGAATTAAAAATAAGCCGAGGTTATCCAGTTCTTATAAATGACCCAGAAATGACCGAGTTTGCAAAACAAAAGGCGATTGAACTCTTGGGGAAAGACAAAGTTTTTGAAGCAAAGCCAGTTATGGGCGCTGAAGATTTCGCATATTACCTTCAGAAAGTACCAGGTTGTTTTATCTGGCTCGGCGCAGGAGATAAAAACTCAAAACACGACATCCATAGCTCAAAATTTACAATAAATGAAGAAGCAATGAAATACGGCTCCTCTCTTCTTACCTATCTTGCTATATCCATCCTATCAAAATAAAATTGACATTTAAAATTGCTTCAAGATCAACAGGGTAAGATTAAAAAAATTTCCGATATACTTGATCGGATAATGATTGTGCTAGCTGGTTCCGTTATAACTGCACTTGTAATTGAGTATGGATTTTATATCAACGAAATAGTCAAACGTATTTTACATCAGTTCAATTCAATCGTGATTTTTTATTTTGTCTTTTTCAATCTATCAAAACTTGTGCTCAACCCCAACCCCTTATCATATCTTCGCAAAAAATGGATAGAATTTCTATTAACATTCTTAATCATTATTCAAAGCATCGGCTTCCTGTTTTACATTCGTGAGCCACAGACAATTGATATAAAAACACTTACAAGAATTTACATAGCATCAGCTCAAATTTATCTCACACTTGACATTGCTTTAAAAACAGTAAGATACAGTCAGAGGCTAATTCAAAAATCTATCCACCCAACCCGACTTCTCACCTTTAGCTTTTTGTTACTAATTTCACTTGGGACTTTACTTTTACTTCTGCCAAAAGCAACACATAATGGAATTTCATTAATTGATGCGCTCTTTACAGCCACAAGCGCAGTTTGTGTAACTGGACTTATAGTCGTTGACACAGGAACATATTTCACAAGATTTGGGCAATTTATCATAATGGTTTTAATTCAACTTGGTGGACTTGGTATAATGACATTTACAACATTTTTCGCTATTCTTTTAAATGGTGGAATAGGCATAAAAGAAAGAGTCTTTTTGAGTGAAATTTTCAGCGAAAAAAATTTATCAAAAATTTCATCCACGATAATAAGAATTCTATTCCTGACCTTTTCAATTGAAGCAGTTGGGGCAATTCTCCTTTATCACTTCCTTCCCGATCCAATGTTCAAAAATAAATCAGAAAAGATTTTTTGTTCAATTTTTCATTCAATATCTGCCTTTTGCAATGCGGGTTTCTCAACTTTCTCAAATAATCTGATAGATATAAAAAATAACATCCCAGCAATCATCGCAATTGCGACGCTTTTTATACTTGGAGGGCTCGGGTTCCTCGTTTTAAGCGAATTAATTGAAAAACCATTTTTAAAAGCCATCCGAAGGATAAAATTTCTACGAAACAAAATCGCACCTCAAAAAGTTGTTCTCTCGCTTCACTCAAAACTTACCATTTACACAACAGCAATCCTGATAATTTCTGGAACAGTTATATTGCTTTTGCTTGAATTTAACAACACTTTAAAAAATGAAACTTTACTTAGTAAAATTGCCCATGCATTTTTTCAGGCAGTTACACCACGAACAGCTGGGTTTAACACAATTGATATTTCAAAAATAGGAATAACGACATCACTTTTCATAATGTTATTGATGTGGATAGGTGCTTCCCCTGGCTCAACTGGTGGCGGGATAAAGACAACCTCATTTGCCCTGATCGTTTTAAAAATCTCATCAATGGTAACTGGAAAAGAACGAGTTGAGATTTTCAATAAACAAATTAGTGAGGAAAGTATATCAAGAGCATTTGTTTCCGCCCTGCTTTCAGTTCTTTTCATACTTACCGCCACATTTGCCCTTACAATAACTGAAAAAAACTTAAATTTTATTGATACATTCTTTGAGGTCGTCTCTGCATTTGGAACAGTTGGATTAAGCAGGGGAATAACACAAGATTTGACAATTTTTGGAAAGTTGATTATCATTATGATGATGTTTATAGGAAGAATTGGACCGCTTGCGTTCTCATTTGCACTTTTCGGGAAAATTGAGAAACGAAATTACGAATTTCAAAAAGAAAGTGTTCTTGTCACATAATGAGAAAATTTGCCATAATAGGTCTTGGAATATTTGGGAAAAACCTTGCACTTGAGCTTGCAGAGGGTGACGCCGAAGTCCTTGCTATTGATGTAAACGAGGAAAGAATAAATGAAATTAATCACCCTAACATCACGGCAGTTAAACTTGACAGCACTGATGTAAGAGAACTTGAAAGGTTTGGACTTAAAGACATGGACGCGGTCATCGTGACAATTGGAGAAAATTTTGAGGCACTACTTTTAACCTGCGTCTTGCTTAAAGAACTCGGAACCAATAGAATAATCGCGAGAGCAACGGAAGAAATTCATAAAAAAATCTTAAAAAGCATAGGAATAAAAGAAGAAGATATAATCTCGCCAGAAGAAGAAGTTGCAAAAAGACTCTCAAAGTTGCTTTTAAGCGACGGATTCATTGAATTTTTTGAGATCACAAAAGATTATGAAATAGCTTGGATTAAAGCACCCGAAAGTTTTGTAGGGAAAACAATTCGCGAACTTGAATTGAGAAAAAATTATAACCTCCTTCTCGTCACAGTTATAAAAAACAAAAAGCCAATCGGAGTCCCCGACCCCGACACAAAAATTGACCCGGAAGATGAACTTTTAATTTTTGGAAAAGATAAAGACATCAAAAAGATAATTTCCCATAGCTATGTATAAAATTTCGGTTCAAAAAAGATTTTCAGCATCCCACATAATTAGAGATTACCCAGGGGAATGCGGTCGCTTGCATGGTCATAACTGGAATGTTAAGGTTGTCGTTAAAACAAAAAAACTTGACAATTTCGGGATGACGATTGACTTTAAGGAACTATCAAAAATTCTAAATGAAATCGTTAATAAACTTGATCATTACCACCTTAACGATATACCACCCTTTGATAAAATACAGCCAACGGCGGAAAACCTCGCGAAATTTTTCTATGATGAACTCAAACTAAAACTTTCCAAACATAATGGTCTTGAAATTGATTTCGTTGAAATCTGGGAAACCGAAAAATATTCCGCAATCTATCAAGAATAACCACCCACTTAAAGATGGAAATAAACAAGGGCGAGGACATACTTACTGTAAATGAAATTTTCTTCAGCATACAAGGTGAATCAAGCTGGATGGGTCTTCCATGTGTCTTCGTGAGATTAACTTATTGCGATTTAAGATGTGTGTGGTGTGATACTGAATACGCATTTTATGAAGGAAATAATATGACAATTGATGAAATCATTGAAAAGGTTAAATCATATGATTGCGAACTTGTTGAAATAACTGGAGGAGAACCGCTTCTGCAGGAAAATTCACTTAAATTAATGAAACGACTATGTGATGAAAACTTCACAGTTCTGCTTGAAACAGGAGGGCATAGAGATATAAGCAAGGTAGACCCAAGGGTTCACATTATCATGGATATAAAATGCCCAGGAAGCAAAATGAGCCATAAGAATAGATGGGAAAACATAGAACTTCTTTCAAAAAAAGATGAAATAAAATTTGTGATAAAAGATAGAAACGACTACGAATGGGCTAAAGAAATAATAAAAAAGTTTAATCTCACTGAAAAAGTTGGAACGATTCTATTTTCACCCGTATTTGGTGAAATTGAACCTATAACGCTCGCAACATGGATACTTGAAGATAAACTTCATGTCAGATTCCAAATTCAACTACACAAATATATTTGGTCTCCCACCACAAGAGGTGTTTAAATTAGAATTTGCGAAACGATCCCACCAATTGTAAATGCAATAACCCAACTTGAGATCCATATCAATAGCCCCTCAAACAATCCTCTTTCCTTCAACATCACCATAAGCGAAGCTATACATGGGACAAACAATGTAATTGTCACAAGTCCTGCAACTGTTTGCATAGGGGTTAAGTCAAGAGCGTAAAATCCAGCTGCTCCAAAATCTCTTCTCACAATCCCCATTATAAAAGCTCTTGAAGCCTCGGATGGTAATTGTAACCAGCCGACAGTCAAAGGCGAAAGCGTTTGAATCCATTTATCAAGCAGACCTGTAACTTGCATAACTCCGACAATAAAGGCACCTATGAAAAACCACATTCCAGCTTCTTTTAGGAAGAAAAATGTTCGCATCCATGTTTTCCTTACAAGATTATCAATTCTCGGAATTCTCATCGGGGGTAAATCTATCAAAAGTGGAGTTGCCCCACCTGGCAAAATTCTATTTAAAATTATCCCAATCATAACAAAGACAGAAAACATCGTAAAAATATAAATTAAAGTTGCTTGAAACCCAGCTCTCATAAGTAAAGTGGTTATCACAGCAAGCTGTGCAGAACATGGAATTGTTATTTGCAGGATGGCTGTTATTATTCTTTTTTCTCTTTTCGTTGAGAGAATTCTTGTCGTGATAGTTGCCATAGTCACACAACCAAATCCAAGGATCAACGGGATAACCGCTTTACCATTCAAGCCAATATAACTCATCAATCTATCAACGAATGTGGCAAGTCTCGGCAAATAACCGCTATCTTCAAGTATTGCAAGCATGAGATAAAAACCCACAACAAGCGGTAAAAGTAAAAACAAAAGGTATCTCACAGTCATCGTTAAAACACCAAATTCCCCAAAAAATATGACGAGAACAGGATTTTTAAAATTAAATTCATATTCAACCCTTTTCCCCTGAACAAAACTTTGCATTTTCCTCAAAACATCTGGTGAATTCCTAAAACCATGTTCAAAAATAAAACTTCGGCTATCAACTATTTCATCATCTTCATTGAGGACATTCACATTAACCTCAACCGGGAAATAATTTGCAACAAATTTTCTTACATTATATTCATAAATTTGTTTTCCGAGTTTATCCTCCGTGAACTCAACAAGATCCTGAGCTATCAATTTCCCAACAACAAGATATGCAAGATAAAGAACAACGCCAATAAAGATAAGACCAAAGAAAGGATGTATCGCAATTCTTCCAATCAAACCTGAGACTTTCCCACCAGCGGTATTAATGGTTACAACTTCCGAAACGATTTGATTTGCCCTGTTTCTTCTTTCAATGTAAATTTTTTCACGCTCATTCCAAGCATAAATTTCTCCATCAAACTTTGATTTAAATTTATCTATAGTTTCCGAATCCCCCTCAATTATCAGAAGAGATTCAATATCGCTTATGCCATATTTCCTTGATATCAATGAGATTTTCTCGGCAAGTTTTTTATCTCTGTTCCCCGCGGTTGCTTTTTCAATCGCATTCAAGACCTCTTTGAAACCAATTTGCTTCACAGCAACTGTTGGAATTACAGTAACGCCAAGTAAATTTGAAAGCTTCTCAACATTTATTTTTATTTTTTTCTGCTCCGCTTCATCCATCATATTTAAAGCGACAACAACTGGCTTGCCTGAATCTATAAGTTGAAGCGTAAGAAAGAGATCCCTCTCAAGATTCACAGCATCAACAACATTCAAGATAACATCAGCATCCATGATTATATTTTTCGCAATCCTTTCTTCATCGTTAAAAGAAGAAAGTCCATAAATTCCAGGCGTGTCGTATACTACGAAGTTTTTATATCTCCCCTTTAAAATCTCAACCGTCGTTCCCGGATAATTTGAAACCTCAACATAAAGCCCTGTGAGATAGTTAAAGAAGATTGATTTACCAACATTTGGATTTCCAACCAAAACGAGTTTCTTCATATCTTTCTCAACCTTTGTCTCCGCTGATTGATGCACATGCATAAAACTTTCCTAAATTTTTTTAACCATGATTTTTTTTGCTATTTCACTGCCAACTGCTATTTCCTGATGTCGCTTTGAAATCACAACAGTGCCACCGGGCAACTTATGAATACACTTTACCCTTGTCCCCTCTATTACACCAAGCCGAACAAAGTGAGTTTTAAAATTTCCAACCGGCAATTCATAAATTTCAAGTTCCATTCCAGGCTCTGCTTCAGTCAATCTCATTAGCTCACCCCTTTTCATTTCTCTTTTGCTGCGCATTTTGCACAAAGTCCGAAAATTTGATGAGTGTGCCTTATCGGCTTAAACCTATATTTCTTGCAGATCTCATCCTGAATCTTTTCAATCTCCTCGCTTTGAAATTCAATTATAGACCCACAGTTAACACAAATTAAATGATCGTGATGTTCCCGTCCAAAGGCTCGTTCATAAACGAAAACATTTCCAACCTTATGCCTTGAGACAACCCCAAGTTCAAAAAGAAGCTCAAGCGTATTATAGACAGTCGCTCTTGATACCTTCTTCCCCTCATTTTTCATCCTGATAAATAAATCCTCTGCCCCAAAATGTCCATTCATTTCAAGAACTGAGTTTAAAACCTCATATCTTTGTTCCGTTGCCCGGAGATTTCCCTTTTTTAAATGATTTACGAAATTCTCACGAACCTTTTCTATTAATTTCGCACTCGCCATTTTAACGACCTATTTTAAATTTAATCTAAATAAAGTTAAACATTTCACCGATAAAAAACAAATTATAAAAAACTTCAAAGTGTCTGTTTCAAAAAGAAGTACCCCGCTCATAAATCAATACACGATAAATTTGCAAATTGAAAATAATTGTTTTAAATTACATCAGCCAAATTCAAGAGTAGAATTAAACTTGAGCCACAAGATTAAAAGACTTCCTCTGCTTGTAATATTATCATCTTTTATATTTTCTGGTTGTTCAATCTGGAAAAATGTAATGAGTGAATTCAACGCCTATTTCAACACTTATTACAACGCTAAAGTTACACTTGAACAGGTTGAGCAGGTTTTGTATAACAGGGTTTCCTCTGAAAAATTTTTATCAATTGAAAAATTTGATGTTGAATTTAACCTTCCGCAGAACGAAAAAAATAAACTTGATGATGTTATAAAAAAGTGTTCAAAAATTTTACAATACTACCTGAACACCTCGGTTGGAGATGATGCTCTCCTTATGATAGGTAAGGCATATTTTTATCAAGATAACTACCTTGGGGCGGAAAGAAAATTTGCAGAACTTATATCAACATTTCCAAAAAGCAAACTTTACGACGAAGCGCTTTACTTTCTCATGTTCACCCTCTCAAAAGAGAAAAAATATGAAGAGGTTATAATTTCATTTCAAACAAAAGCAAGACATGACACCAAAAATAAAAACCTGTGGAAACTCCACAAAATTTATGGCTTAGCAAAATTTAGAATTGGCGAAATTGACAGCGCTATTTACTACCTTAACCTCGCATCACAACAAGCAAAGGGTGAGGATAAAGCGGAAATTTTATTTTATCTTGGAGAAATCAACGAAGAAAGAAATTCATCTGAAAGCGCTAAGTTTTACAACAACACCTCAAAAACAACAAAAAGGACAAATCTCAAAATTTACTCGCTCATAAAATATGCAATTCAGCAACGCAAGCTTGGGAATTATGAACTTTCCGAAAGAGTTTTAAACGATCTTATTCATTCAAACATAGACAAGGATTATGAAAGGAAAGTTTATCTTGAGCTTGCGCGCACCCATCATTTATCCGGGAAAATAGAACTTGCAATTCAAACTTACACCTACCTTGATACAACATACAAAAGAACCGAGGAATCCGCATTTGGGTATTTTGAGCTTGCTCGGATTTATGAGACAAATTTGGGGAAATATGACTCAGCGAAATTGTTTTATGAAAAGGCACAGGTTGAGTTTCCACAAAGCGAGGCATCAAGGCAAGCACAGAGAAAATCCGCAGTACTAAATGATTATTTCCGCAACCGTTTGATCATCTCAAGAAATGATAGCATCCTAAACTCAATAAAGATGAACTCGGATTCAACTATATCATTAAACATTGACTCAATACAAAATCTAATCTCACAGGCGAAGTATTCACTCGCATGGACTTTTCACACATCCCTTAACAGGGTTGACTCCGCAATATATTATCTTAAAGACATAATTGAAAATCATCCAGAATCTCCCGTAACACCACGCTCCTATTATCTTCTTGGGACAATATACGAATTGATTGACACAACAAAGGCAAAAGAAATTTATCTTGAGCTGCTAAGAAAATTTCCATACAGTGAATTTTCAACTCAAGTGGCGAAATTTATCGGGATTAAAAACGAAATCATAAGCGACACATTAAATAAAATTTACAACATTGCAATATCTTTAATTGACACAGATCCTGAAGCCGCAATTAAAATGTTAAGCACAATTTGCAACCATAATTCAAACTCAAATTTGAAAGCAAAGGCGTTTTATGCAATTGGGTGGATTAACGAATACAAACTTAAAAATTTTGCAAAGGCGATTGAGTATTACACGAATGTTTTAAACAACTTCCCAGAATCCGAATATGCAAAGATGGCACAGATAAAATTAAATCCTGAAAAATATGAACAGTCAAAGGCGACAACAATTCCATCTGTCCAAACACCGGCAACAAAGCCAGTAGAACAAATAAAACCCACTACTAAAGAAACCGAAGAACCTGAGGAGGAGCCACGCGTAAGGGAAAGAAAAAGAAGAAGAATAGATGATAATTAAAGAAATTGCAAAGATCACCTTAAGCGAACCTGTAGCAGAAAATATATATAGAATAGAAATTTTAGCCCCAGAGATCTCAAAATCTTCAAAACCAGGGCAGTTTATAAATATAAAGATATCTGAAAGTTTTGACCCATTTCTGCGGAGACCATTTAGCATTTACAATACAATTGATGACAAAATTCAGATAATTTTTAGCGCCATAGGAAAAGGGACAAAAATTCTTTCAAACTTAAAACCAAACGAAAAAATTGATATAATTGGTCCCCTTGGAAATGGATTCAATGTTGACGATAATTTTGACACCGCTATTATAGTTGCAGGTGGTCTTGGGGTTGCACCATTTCCATTTTTAACTAAAATTTTGAAAGAAAAAAATAAAGATGTAATTTCATTTGTCGGAGCTAAAAGCAAAAACCAACTTGTGCTTAACGGACTTGAAAATGTTTTTGTTGCAACTGATGACGGCTCCTTTGGATATAAGGGAACTGTTATTGAACTTTTGAGGTCAAATATATTAAACACGGACACAAAAAATTCCTCATCTATCTTTAAAATCTTCGGATGTGGACCAACTCCAATGCTAAAAGCACTTATTGTTTTATGTGATGAATTAAACTTAAACTGCGAAATCTCAGTTGAAGCTCCAATGGCATGCGGAACTGGCTTATGTCAAGGCTGTGCTGTAAAGTCAAGATATGGCACTTATAAACTTGCATGTAAAGATGGACCTGTTTTCAATTCAAAAGAAGTTTTATTATGATAAAAACAGAAGTCATAATCGGGAAATTAAGGCTTAAAAATCCTGTTCTTGTTGCATCTGGAACATTTGGCTACGGGGATGAACTCCTCGGAACAGTTGACATAAGCAAACTTGGTGGAATTGTTACCAAATCATTAACATTAAAACCAAAGATTGGAAATCCACCGCCACGTATAGCGGAAACACCATGTGGAATGCTTAACTCAATCGGGCTTGCTAACATCGGAGTTGATAAATTCATCAACGAGAAATTGCCTATTCTTAAAAACTATGACACAGCAATAATCGTGAACATCGCTGCGAAAAGAGTTGAAGATTACTGTGAAATTATAAGACGGCTTGAAAATGCGGAAGGTGTAAGCGCTTATGAAATTAACATCTCATGTCCAAATGTTAAAGAAGGAGGTCTTGAGTTTGGGACTAACCCTTCTATGACCGCAAAAATTGTAAGTGAAACAAGAAAACTTACAGATAAAACTCTGATCATCAAGCTTACCCCAAACGTCACACGAATTTCGGAGTTTGCCAAGATTTGCAGAGACGAAGGTGCAGATGCAGTATCGTTGATAAATACAATTGTTGGAATGGCAATTGACATAAGAACAAGGAAACCAAAAGTTGCAACTGTTACCGGTGGACTTTCAGGTCCAGCGATAAAACCAATCGCCCTTGCTAAAGTTTTTGAAGTTTTTCAAAATGTTGATATACCGATCATAGGAATAGGTGGAATTACAACTTGGGAAGACGCAATTGAATTTATGATAGCGGGAGCAAGAGCAATACAGGTTGGAACTGCTAACTTTATTGACCCTAATGCTTCACTTCAAATTATATCTGGCATAATAAGATACTGTGAAGAAAACAAAATTCAAGATGTTAACGATATTGTCGGTTCAATCATTCTTGAATCCTCCGCAGTAGAAAAATAAACAAAGGGATAAATCCGTGAAACGGGAATATATTGAAACGATAAATTATCTTTATTCTTTGCAACGCTTTGGGATTAAACTTGGTTTGCAAAATATAGAAAGATTGATTAAATTATTACAGAACCCTGAGAGAAAGTTTGCTTCAATTCATGTAGCTGGAACTAACGGCAAGGGTTCAACATCATCGTTTATAGCATCTATTTTAAAAGCAAGCGGTTATAAAGTAGGTCTTTACACTTCACCGCATCTTGTTGATTTTACCGAGAGAATAAAAATTAATGGAATTCCAATACCTAAAGAAAGAGTTGTTGAATATGTAAAGATTTTGCAAGACGAAATTGATACTTTAAAAGCGACCTTTTTTGAAGCAACAACAGCAATCGCATTTAAATACTTTGCAGATGAAAAAGTTGACTTTGCAGTTGTTGAAGTTGGACTTGGTGGACGGCTTGACTCAACCAATGTAATTATGCCAGCTGTATCCGTGATTACGACTATTTCATACGATCATATGGATGTTCTTGGAGACACGCTTGAAAAGATCGCTCTTGAAAAAGCGGGGATAATAAAAGAGGGAATCCCCTGCATAACTGGATGCGACGATGAAAAGGCGCTGAATGTGATTAAAAAAGTCTCTGAAGAAAAGAAATCAAAGCTTATCATAGCTGACGAAGTTTCAAGCGTAAAGATTAAGGAAATCGCTGAGAACAGTTTAAGATTTGATCTTAAAACGGGGAAAAGGTTTTATCCGGATTTAATTGCAGGGGTTTCGGGAAAATTCCAGGCGAAAAATTTGCAACTTTCAATTCTAACTTATGAATTGCTTTCGGAACTTGGTCTTGTAAATTTTAAGATGGAAAGTGTGTATGATGGGATTTTAAATGTGAGGGAATTTTCAGGTTTAAAAGGTAGGTTTGAGCTCTTGTCCTTATCTAATTATTCACAAAAGCCGAAAATCATAATTGATGTGGCACACAACTATCCCGCGATAGATCAACTTGTTTCTGAACTTGAAATTTTCAAGCGAAATAAACTTTTAATTCTCTTCGGAGTAATGCGAGATAAAGAGTATGAAAAAATGATTCAAAAGCTTTCTGAAGTTGCTGACTTTGCAGTTGCAACTCAACCTAAAATTGGTCGCGCTCTTGAGGCGAAGATAATCTATGAAATTTTTAAACAAAACGGCGTTGATTCCACTTATATTCAGGATTCTGATAAGGCTTTTGATTTTATCATGAGCAAAGCAAGCGAAGGAGACTTAGTTTTAATCACGGGTTCTCACTATTTAGTCGGGGAGGTAATAGCCCACATTGAAAAGCGCAAAATTGAGTGTTTAATTTAAAAATAAAAACAAAAATGAGGTGAATTCAAAAATGGTAATGGACATTGCAGAACTGCAATCAAAAAAAGTAGCCGAGCTTCAGAAAATTGCCAAAGAGCTTGGTCTAACTGGCTATAGCGATTTAAAGAAGCAAGAATTGATAATGAAAATCCTTGAAAAGATGCAGGAGCAGAGAACTATCACAGGTGAAGCTGCAGAAGGAGAGGAACAAAATGGGATTATATTTAGCAAAGGTGTGCTTGAAATCCTTCCAGATGGCTATGGCTTTTTAAGGTCTGATAAATATAATTATCTCCCATCACCGGATGATATTTATGTTTCCCCATCCCAGATTAAAAAGTTCAATTTGAAAACTGGGGATACAATTGCTGGTCAAGTGCGACCACCAAAGGAAGGAGAAAGATTTTACGCTTTGCTTAGGATTGAAACTGTAAACGGTCTTGCTCCCGAAAAGGCTCGCGAAAGAATTTTGTTTGAAAATCTTACGCCACTTTATCCAACCAAAAGGATACGACTTGAGACAGTTCCAGGTGAATATTCAATGAGAATACTTGACTTATTTGCCCCCATTGGGAAGGGACAGCGTGGTTTAATCGTCTCGCCACCAAAAGCCGGTAAAACGGTTCTTTTACAAAAGATGGCAAATAGCATAATGAGAAATCATCCCGAAATTAAATTGATAATTCTTTTGATAGACGAGCGCCCAGAAGAAGTCACGGATATGGAACGTTCCGTTGGTCCAGATGTTGAAGTAATAAGTTCAACATTTGACGAACCACCTGAAAGACATATGCAGGTTGCAGATATGGTTCTTGAAAAAGCGAAACGACTTGTTGAATCTGGAAGAGATGTTGTAATCCTTCTTGATAGTTTAACACGCCTTGCAAGGGCGAGTAACCTTGTGACACCTCACAGCGGAAGAATTCTCTCCGGCGGTATTGACGCAAGTGCCTTGATCAAGCCAAAGAAATTCTTTGGTGCTGCAAGAGATACTGAAGAAGCAGGGAGTTTAACTATTGTTGCAACCGCCTTAATTGATACCGGAAGCAGAATGGATGAGGTTATATTTGAAGAGTTCAAAGGAACTGGCAATATGGAGGTTGTCCTGACAAGGGAACTTGCGGATAGAAGAATTTTCCCAGCAATTGACATAAACAAAACGGGAACAAGAAAAGAGGAATTGCTCCTTGAACCCGAAGAGCTAAACCGCGTCTGGATACTTAGAAAACTTTTAAGTGAGATGTCACCTGTTGAAGCGATGGAATTCTTACTTGAAAACATGAGGGGAACAAGAAATAACAAGGAATTCTTGAAGTCAATGAGTACTTAATCTCTTAACACAGCTAATTTCCCAATCCCAACTTGCGTTCCATCTTCACTGTAAGCAACGACGATATAAATCCCGGTAGGTGCATATTGTCCTTTTTCATCTTTTCCGTCCCAGATGCCAGTTCTACCGCCGGGAGTTAAAATCGTCTTCACAAGGTTTCCACTTATTGTGAAAATTTTTATTGTTGAATTTGCAACAAGTCCATCAATTACAACATTTAAATCTCTTTCAGGGTTAAATGGGTTTGGGTAAATTTTTATTGTATTAAAATTTTCAACTGGTTTTGCAAACTCCGTCTTTAAAGTTGTTAATCCTTTGTCAGTCCCAAAATAAACAACGCCAGAATTTAGATCAAAAGCTATCGCTTTGACATCATCACTTAAAATTGGAGAATTGCTTGCGTCATACTGTGCAAGGACGCTTGTCCCATCAGGCGATAAAACCCATACGCCATTTTTCGTCGCAACCCATTTATTGTTTGCTCCGTCAATTGCTATATCATTTATGTAAAAATCGCGAAGTGCAAAAACATTTCTTATGCTTCCACTTTTTAACGGTTCATCTGTATTTACAATTATGTTAAGTCCGTAATTTGTGCCAACCCATAAGTCTCCACGATTGTCAAATTTGATTACCGTTGGATTCCCGTTTAAACCTTCCGCTTTTGAAATCGCAATCCATTTATCATCGCTTTTATCAAAAATCGTCCCATTATCATCAAAAGCAAAAATAAACCCATGCTCCGAAACAATCCATTTTCTTCCTTTTTCATCAAGCTCAAGCTGTATGTTAAGATAATGTGAAAGATTGTAACCATTGACAAATGAATAAACAATTGAATCTCCCCGCATCAGATAAATTATATTTAAATTTCTCGGCTTATAGTTTAAAATCCAAGTATAATCACCCTGCTCGGCGATGTCGGTTACCACGACAAAATTTGTATCTTCAACTACTCCCATTATCCCCTCATTCTTTGAAAAAATCTTCAAAGAATCATTTTCATCAACCCTTATTAAACCACCGCCCCATGTCCCAATCCAAACAAAATTTTTCCCAACCCTTACCCTATAACAATCATCAGACATCTTAGGAAAATTTTTCTTTGTAAAGTTCTTCCATTTTCCCTCTTTGGGCTGAAATTTGTAAAAGCCCTTGCCCATAAATTTTGAAGACGCAACCCATAGATTCCCATCTTTGTCAACAGCCAAATTTGAAAATTGATTTCCATTTGGTCCATCAGGATAATAAAAATCCCATTCCCCATTTTCAAAGATTCCAACGCCATTTGAAAAAACTCCAGCGACAATTTTATTGCGCCACATTGATATGTCAGTTATATTTCCATAAAGCAGTTCCGCAATTTTTTGCAATTGATTATCTTTATATGAAAAGATTTCTTGTCCTGTTGAAACCAAGATTGAATCACCAGCGCTGTGAATTAAATTAACAGGCAAAGAAGAAATTTTCACAATGTTATCACCATCAATTAAAAAAAGCCCATCCGAATTTCCAAAGTAAATTCTATCTCTTAAAACCCCGAAAGTTTTCACTCCCCCAGAAATTCTTAATGTTTTCCATCCCATTGGGGAAACAAGTATCTGGCTGAACCTATAACCTTTAGCGACTCCCTCCGATGTAGCTACATAAATGGTATCATTCAAAACCTCAACATCAAAAACTTTACTTCGTTCAACATCTGCGAAAATTCTCCTGTAGGTGTCAATAAATTCTTGTTTTGAAATTCTATAGGTCAAAAGCCCAAAATTTGTCCCAATGAAGAGTGTATCCCCATACGCTTTTAAAAAATTTATAGTTTTATCGGGCTCGGGCGAGTTTATTATATCAAAGACATGCTTGACTTTATAGCTTTTTGATGAAAAGTTTAAAATATCAATTACACCGTTTGAAAACCCAGCGAAGATATTTTTATCTGGGATCACAGCCATTGTTTTGATATCAACATCATAAAGACCATCAACTTTTAGAATTTTTTCAAATTTTCTTTCATCTGGATAGAATATGAAAATTCCACCTTCAGTTCCAGCCACGATTTCATTTGTTGAGACGAAAATTTTTCTGACATTTTTCATATCTGTGTAATTTCTCCATTCCCCAAATTGCGATATAAGGTTTGCGGATGTAAAAAAAAGCACAAAAGTCACAAAATAAATTCGTAAAGTTACACCTTTCATAACTCGGAAATTTCATAATTTTGTTTAGCGTTAATCCCTTCTGGGAAGAAAAAACAGAAGCATAAATTGTGTGAATTCCTCAGCAAATGGTAAAAGTTATTTTTTTATCTGGTTTAAAAGGTTGGCCATCTCAATAGCAGTAAGAGCAGCGTCCCAACCTTTATTTCCACTTTTTATGCCCGCTCTGTTAAGTGCTTGTTCAACATCGTCAGTTGTCAAAATCCCGAACGCAACGGGAACACCTGTTTCAAGCTGAACTTGAGCAATACCCTTAGAAACTTCAGAAGCGATATAATCAAAATGTGGGGTTTCCCCACGGATTACAGCACCAAGGCATATTATTGCGTTGTATTTCCCCGTTTGCGCTATCTTTTTTGCAACGAGCGGAATTTCAAACGAACCGGGGCAATAAAAAATTTCTACATCTTCTTCACCCGCACCATGTCTTTTAAGACAATCAATTGCTCCATCAAGCAATTTTGATGTTATAAGTTCATTAAACCTGCTTACAATAATTCCAAACTTCAACCCCTGTGCTATGAGCTTACCCTCAAAAATTTTCATTTATCACGCGTTTTTATTTTAGATTTAACCTTTGTTTCATCATTTCAACGAGCTTATAAGGTACAGTATAAGCTCCAATACAATGCTCATCATGCCTTAATCCTCCGTGAAAATCTGAGCCTCCACTTTCAAGTAAAAAATATTCACTTGCTATCGCTCTATAATATTTAACAAGTTCATCATTATGCGATGGATGTATAACTTCTATTCCATCAATGCCAAGTTCAATTAAACTTGCAAGATCGTTCTCACTGAGCAACCTTCCGGGGTGAGCTATAAAAGACAACCCACCAACATCTGATATTAATTTTATTGCCTTGCGCGGTGAGAGATCAATGTTTTTCTCATAAGCAGGGCACCCAGGGCTTAGATATTTGTTGAAAGCTTCGTAAAAATCATTCACAAATCCATACTTTACAAGGGCATTTGCTATATGGACTCTACTTATAGCTGAGCTTTTAGACATCTCAACAATGCTTTCAAATTCAAGAGGTATATCAAGAGCATTCAACTTTTCAACGATTCTTTTCGCTCGCTGAATTCTCAGCTCACGAAAAACCCTCAGATGAACTTGGAAATTTTCATCTTTCCAGTTTATGAAATAACCAAGTATATGTATATCTGTTCCGTTTATACTTGAGCTTAGTTCAATTCCGGGTATGACCTCAATGCCAAGTTCTTTTCCAACTTCAATTGCTTCCTCAAGCCCGTCTGTCGTATCATGATCAACTATGCTGATTATATTGAGACCGTTTTCTTTTGCTTTCATCACGACTTGCGCAGGCGAATAAACTCCATCCGAATAGTATGTATGTAAATGTAAATCAACTCTCACTTAAACATCTGTTTCATTTTTTCATACTCAAGTATTATAAGCTTTTTCCCCTCAATTTTTATCAAGCCATTTTTCTCAAACTTTGATAAAATCCTTGATACTGTTTCCCTTGATGTCCCAGCCATATTTGCAAGGTCTTGCTGAGTAGGAAGCCCCTCAACTATGACATGACCTTTATACATCTTTCCGAGATCATCAGCAAGCATGATCAGAACACAACCAATTCTCCCTTCAGCGTCTTTCAAAGATAAACTCTTAATCTGCATATCAGCCTTTCTCAATCTCTGAGTTAATTCCCTTAACAACGAGATCGCTATTTGTGGATGTTTATTTAGCAAATTTAAAAAGTCATCTCTATAAATTATTAAAACTTCCGTATCTGTAAGCGCAGAAACCGTAGCAGACCTTTTTAATCCGTCAAGCAGTGACATCTCACCGAAAACCTCACCGGGTCCAAGAATTGAAAGTATAACTTCCCTACCCGTTTCATCCAGTCTTGATACTTTAACCTTGCCATTAATTATAATAAAAAGCGCGCTTCCGATCTCATCCTCCATTAAAATCACATTCCCCTTTGAGAATACCTTTCTCGTTCCAAGCTTTGCTATCTTCTCAAGATCCCTCTCAGGAAGTTCCTCAAAGATTGAAACATTTCTAAGAAAGTTTATATCCTCAACCATAGGCAAGTGAAATTTGATTTTTTAGTAATATAATTTTTAAAACGATTAAATGCAAGCCAAGAAATTGTTTGTCTTTAACGCTCAAGATAAACAAATTAACTTTTGCAAAAAGATTTTCTTTTTTGTATAATTTAAACAACATAAAGCGAATCTTAAAAACAAAATCAGAGAAATATGGCAATAAAAACAACCGCTTTTGGTTATCCGAAGATTGGTCCAAACAGGGAGCTTAAAAAAGTCGTTGAGAGCTACTGGGCTGGTGAAATAACAAAAGAACAACTTTACAGCGAAGCTGAAAAAATTCAGATACAACGCCTCACCATCCTGAAAAATGCAGAGCTTGACCTCATACCATCAAATGACTTTTCACTTTATGACTTCGTTCTTGATATATCAACAATGCTCGGTGTGATTCCAAAAAGGTTTGGAGGGAATCTTGATCTTGACACATATTTTGCAATGGCAAGAGGAAGCAAGACCGCAATTGCCTGCGAAATGACAAAGTGGTTTGATACAAATTATCATTACATCGTCCCAGAATTTGAGGTTGAATTTAAACTCTTGAAAAATCGTCCGCTTGAATCATATAAATTCGCCAAAGAAAAACTTGGAATTGAAACAAAACCAGTTCTCATCGGTCCGTTCACATACATCTGGCTTGGCAAAGTTCCACAGAAACAGGAAGGCAAACTTTTAACTCATATGGTAAAAGCAAATGAAACCCCAAAATTTAAAGACCTCGTCTTTTCTGCATCAAAGGTTTACAACATGATTTTAAAAGAACTTGAAGAAAATGGAGTCAAAACAATACAACTTGATGAACCATCTCTGGTGCTTGACCTTGAGGATGAAGATGTTACAACTCTAATTGAAGCTTATAAAATCTTGACGGATGGACTTGAGAAGATTGAAATTTTCGTTCATACATATTACGAGAGTTTATCAAAATATGAAAAAATAGTTTTTGATCTTCCTGTTCACGGCATAGGGCTTGATCTTACGATAAACGATGAGAATTTTGATAACATTAAAAGATTTGGTTTCCCCTCCGATAAGAAACTTATTGCTGGTGTTGTCTCAGGACGAGACCCATGGAAAATTGACTTCCAAAAAACCGTTGATTTAATAAATGAACTGCTAAAATTCGTAAATGAAGATAGATTAATCCTTTCAAATTCTTCCCCACTTTTCCACCTGCCAATTTCAATTGAGCCTGAGAAAGGTCATCTTGATGATAAACTACTTGGGCTTTTATCTTTCGCAAATGAGCGACTTGATGAACTTAAGATATTGAAAAAAATTTTCAATGAAAATTACCCAGTCCCATCGCAAAATCTTCAGGCATTGAGGGACGAATTTAAAGATGATGAAGTTAGAAAGAAAGTTGCACAAATAGATGAGAAAAAAATTGGAAGGAAAGATTCATTCAGCGAAAGATATAAAAAACAAATCTCAATGCTTGGGCTTCCGAAGTTTCCAACCACAACAATTGGAAGTTTTCCCCAGACAAAAGAAGTAAGGAAAGCAAGGGCTGATTTCAACTCCGGGAAAATTTCAAATGAAGAATACGAAAACTTTATAAAGGAACAGATAAAAAATGTGATTGATGTACAAGAAAAACTTGGTCTTGATGTGCTTGTTCATGGTGAATTTGAAAGGTCTGACATGGTGGAATTCTTCGGTCAAAAGATGAAAGGTTTCGCATTTACAAAAAATGGATGGGTTCAATCATACGGGACAAGATATGTCCGTCCCCCGATAATTTACGGCGATGTATCAAGACCTGAACCTATGACGGTAAAAGAAATAACATATGCCCAATCCCTCACATCAAAACCAGTTAAGGGAATGCTTACAGGTCCTGTTACGATTTTGAATTGGTCTTTTTACAGGAAAGATATACCGAAGAAAGAAATTGCCTATCAAATTGCCCTTGCTCTTAGAGAAGAAGTGCTTGACCTTGAGAGAGCAGGAATAAAAGTAATCCAAATTGATGAACCAGCTTTTAGAGAAGGATTACCATTGAAAAAATCTAAACAGAAAGAATATCTTGAGTGGGCAGTCAATGCATTTAAGCTAACAAATGAACTCGTTAAACCAGAAACACAAATACAAACGCATATGTGCTATTCTGAATTCAATGAAATCATTGATTATATCTATGCCATGGACTCAGATGTAATTTTAATAGAAGCATCAAGAAGTAAAGGAGAAATCCTTGATGCCTTTGAAAAGTTTAATTATGACCACGGGATTGGTCCAGGTGTTTACGACATTCACTCACCAAGAGTTCCATCAGTTGAGGAGATGCTTGAGATAGCGGAAAGATCGGTAAAAGTTATTGACAAAAATTTAATATGGATAAACCCAGATTGTGGCTTAAAAACCAGAAATTGGGAGGAGGTCATTCCATCACTTCAAAATTTAGTTCAAGTTGCTCAAATAATGAGAGAAAGATATGGAGATTGATTTAAATCTGGCATACATCTTTCAGAAATTTTAAAAATACATCGTTAAACTTTTCGCTATTTTCAAGATTACTTAAATGTCCTGCGGATGGAATTACTGCTAAATGACTATTTTTTATTTTGCTGTGAAGAGTTTGAGCAAGCGAAGGTGGTGTCAATACATCATCTTCGCCGACGATGATCAGAACAGGGATATCTATTTTTTCAAGCAAATGTGATGTATCGGTTCTTGTTGAAAGCGCAATCAAATTTCCGGCAATTCCAATTTCACTATTTTGAATGATCATATCACGCACGAAATTAACAATTTCGCTTTTCCTTTCAAATGTTTTTGGCGACAAAACGGTTTTGATGAACTCGTCAGCAAATTTCTCCTTCCCGTGAAATTTTAAAACATGAAGCATTTGTGCCCTTCTCAATTTTGCCTCGTTCCCATCCGCTTCAGACCTCGTATCACACAAAATTAAGGAATGAAACAGCGACGGTTGTTTTTCATAAGCTCTTAAAATTACATATCCACCCATTGATAAACCGCAAGCGATTACCCTTCCAATTTTCAAACTTCTTAACAATTCAATAAAATCATCAACAAGATTTTCAAACATAAACTGTCCATCTCCAACTTCACTTTGCCCAAGCCCACGTCCATCGTAGGTTAAAACGGAGCATTTACCTTTTAAAACCTCAACCTGCGGAGCCCACATCTTTTGATTGAAAGGAAAACCATGAACAAAGACCACGGTCGGGGAATCTTCAACTCTGTAGAAGTTGTAGTCAATGTTTATCTCGTTAATTTTCATCTTCATATTTCAACCAAATTTTATTTTTAACCCTTTACACTTCCAAGAGTCAAACCAGATATTAGATATTTGCTCAAAATCAAAAACAACAAGACAGCCGGTATGCTTACAATCAAAGAACCAGCAGCGTATAATCCCCATTCGGTTGCCATACTTGATTCAAACTGTTTTAGCCCAATTGCAAGAGTGTAAAGCTCTGGCTCTTGCAAAATCTGAGCAGCCACAACATATTCAGCCCAAGCAGACATAAAAGAAAAAAGCGCAGTTATAACAAGGGCTGGCAAGGCAAGCGGAAAAACCACTTTGTAAAACGCTTGAAATTGATTGCATCCATCAATTCTTGCTGCTTCCTCCAAACTTACGGGTATCGTATCATAATATCCCTTCATCTGCCAGACACAAAATGGCAAAGCTGTAGATGTGTAAACTATGATAAGCCCAAGATAGCTATTTAGAAGGTGAAGTTTAATAAGCATAATGTAAAGTGGGAGCAAAAGCATAGTTGCGGGGAACATTTGCGTGATCAAAATTCCAATCATTACCGCTTTTTTGCCCCAGAAACTAAATCTTGATAAAGCATATCCAGCAGTTGAAGCAAGCGTTACCCCTGTTAACATCACAACAAAAGAGACAAAAGTAGAATTAAAAAGCCACCTTAAAAAAGGCGTGGATTTGAACAACTGAATATACGAGCTTAGCGTCGCATTTTCAGGTATAATTCTCAAAGATGTTGATAAAAGCTTGTCCGCAGGTCTAAGGGAAATACTCACAACATTTAAAATTGGATAAATAACAGCAAGTGTGAAAAGAACGAGAAAAAGATATATTAAAATGTCAATGAAAAACTGTTTTGCTTTATACTGATTCATCTTCGGCAAATTTTTTGATTTTTAATAGACAGATTCAACTGCTCTCGTTTTCTTTAAGAAATAAATTCCGATAACGAGCAAAATTAAAAATATCACAACCGATAGAGCAGCAGCATAGCCATATCTATAGAGGTTAAAGGCAGCTTTATAAACATATGAGACAAGTATATGTGTTTGATCGCTTGGTTCACCGCCATTTGAAACAAGCCAAACAATGTTAAGGTTGTTAAATGTCCAGATGATCCCAAGCGTAATTGCTGGAGCCATAACTGGTCTTAAAAACGGCACAGTTATATTTTTAAACTTTTGCCAAGCCGATGCCCCGTCAATATCAGCTGCTTCATAAAGCTCATGTGGGATGCTCTGTAACCCGCCAAGAGCTACAACCATCATAAATGGGAACCCAAGCCATACATTGGTGATAATGCAAGCTGTAAAAGCTTCAAAAGGTCTTAAAAGCCATTCAACAGGGGACATGTTAAAATACTTCGCAATGAATATATTTATTGCCCCATATTCGTAATTAAACATACTTCGCCAAGTCAGCGCAGTTATAACTTGTGGAATCGCCCAAGGTAAAATCAAAAGCGTTCTAAAAACAGGTTTAAATTTTAAAGATTTCCTATTTAAAATCAACGCAAGAAAAACACCTATTACAACATGGAAACTAACATTTACAAATGTCCAGATTACAGTTTTAAAAAACACAACATAAAAAGTATTTTCGGTAAAAACCTTTACATATTGTTTTAAGCCAATTATCCTCCAATCCCGAAAATGACGCAGGCTCATATTTGATAAGGAAAGGAGGATGTTATAAAAGAAAGGATAAACGATAACTCCGAACATTATCAACAATGCTGGGAGAAGAAGCGCAAGTATGAATAGAGTTTTTCTATTCATTCATCTCTTCAATTTTTTTTAGCGCAAGCTCTTGCATTTTCCGAGCTGCTTCTTCAGGGGTCATAGTTCCACCGAGAACTGCTTGGTAATATGGGCGCATTGAATCCCATATCGCTCTAAGCTCTGGAACCACAGGCATCGGCTTCCCTACCTCAGCTTGCCATATTGAAGATTGAACAAGCGGGTCATTCTTTACAATCTCGCTTTCAAGTGCTTTCTTATGCGTTGGGATTGTGCCGAGTGTTTTAGTAAGTTCAAGCTGAACCTCCGCACTGACAAGATATTTTAACAAATCTACAACATAAGGCAATTTACCTTCATCAACATTCATATTAATGGAATAACCCTTTATGGAAATCATTGGAGCTGGCCAAAGTCCGGTTTCATCAACTTTTGGAATTCTGGTTATTCCAAATTTAACCCCCGCTTTTTTATAACCACCAATTGACCAAGGTCCATTTATAAGCATCCCCGCTCTTCCTTCCTTAAACAAAGCATCAGCTGTATTATAATCACACTCACGAGGGATAATTTTAAACTTATCCCTCAAATCACGGACAAACTTTAACGCCTTTACAGTTGATTGACTATTTAAAGTTGGATTTCCCAATGAATCCATCACCCACCCACCGAATCCAGTTAGAAAGGGAATGAAAAAAAACGGCTCTGTATAATTCCAAACAAGACCATATTGGTCAATTTTCCCATCCCCGTCAAAATCTTTTGTTAACTCTTTCCCAATTTGAATTAATTCATTCATTGTCTGAGGTGGCTTTTTGACAAGATCTTTATTGTATAAAAGAAAAAGATGATTCCCAATTTGATCTCCAATTTGATAAAGATGTCCTTTATACCAGAGCAAACCCCGTGGGTCAAATTGATTTAAAAAACTTGTATCAAAAATTTGCTCAAGTGGTTTTATAATCTCAAGCAGTTCAAAAGGTCCAACCTGATCACTTGGACCATAAACAATGTCAGGTCCCTTACCAGCTATGGCAGATATTATGTATGCCGATCTAAGTTCCTCAGTCTCTTTGTATAAAACGATAATCTTTATATTTGGATGAATTTCCATATACTTTTTCACTGCTTGCTCAAGTATTTCCCTTTCTCCTGGGGGTTTCTGATGCCAGATGACTATTCGGATTTGACTTGGGTTATTTGAAGAACATGAGACGAGGAAAAAAAGCATTAACGCAATTGAAACCAACTTCACAATTTTCATCTCATTTCAAAATTGATTTTAACAAAAATTCTGGAACATTTACATTGTAACCAGCTTTTTGCAGAAATTTATAAACATTGATTAGATGAGTTCTAAAACCAACATCAAATGGTTCATCTCCACCAAGTGCCGTTTGATCTTTACCATACCACCAAAACCAGTCGCTACCTTCAGCGGAGTAAAGCGATTCCCAGGCTTTATATTCAAAATATTCCTTCGTCCCTGATTTTGGCAAATCTAAAAAAGGATTTGGTCGCTGAATTTTAAGTTTCTCAACATCTTTTCTAACTTTTGAAAGATATTCCCAAGCTAAATTTTCCTCTTCCTCGCCGATCCAGGTATCAAAATTAGCATTTATCCAACTACCCGGCCAAAGTGGTTCAAGTTCTTGATGCGATGTGATTTTATGAGCCTTAACACCACGCATTGGATTTCCGTAAATCCATTCGCTTAATGTCACAGTTATGATTTGTCCATTTTTATGTAATTTACTCAATTTTCGGTAAAGAGCGTTTAAAAAAGCTTTACCGTCTTCATCTTTCCTATACCATTCCCATGCATTTTCACCATCAAGTATAACGGTGATCAATCTTTCCTCAAATGGGTTTTCAGGGGCAAAACTTAACACATATCTTATAAAATCATCTGCTGCTACTTCAGGTTCATAGTTCTGATATGTAAATCCGATTGCATCAGAAAGTCGCGTATCCCTAAAAACAATAAGTAATGACTTCGCTTCATCTTTATTGCCATAAACGGTATCTTCATCAACAGAATAAGGATAGTAAAAGGGTTGATTTTCTGGTTTTGATCTTGCGAGAACCTTTTCATCCGTTGCTATCCATTTTATTCCATTTCTCACAAAAACAGATATAATTTGTTCAGCCACGGCTCCTTCCGCTGGCCACATCCCGAGAGGTTTTCTTCCGAAAATTTTTTGATAATATGCGATTGACTTTTTAACTTGAGCATCCGCATCTTCGGGATAACTAAATCTCTCCGGTAAATTATCCATAGGCTGGCAAATTTTCGCAATATCTGTGTCATAAATTAAAGGCAAAATTGGGTGATAAAATGGAGTTGTTATAACTTCAATCTGCCCCGTTTTTTTAACGGGATCATACATTAATTTTTTATGTATAGGAACGATTGCGGATAAAATTTTGTATGTTTCAGCAACAATCCGATTACAATCATCTTCAGTGATCTCTCTTTTAAGGTAATACTTGTCTCCCTTCTTTTGGATAAGGTCAGTTATATCAACCTCAAATCCATTCGCAAGTTTCACCTTTCCATTCAAAAAGTCGGGATCAAAATTTGCTAAATAAAAGAAAAATTTTATTTTTCGGATATCTTCAGGCGTATAATGTTTAGGATCTTTATTTTTCAATTGTTCATACTCTGGAAATCTGCTCATCACGACCTCGCTTACGCTGAAACAATTCCATGAATTTTTGTAAACATAACCAAGTTCAAAGTCCGTAAATTCCTCAGAATCTTTTAACATCAAATCAATCCATGGATCAATTTTAACACCATCTTTGAAATATCGCTTCGTGTCAATTCTATTCCTTTTCGGGTCAAAATATGGTTTTAATCTTTTGACATAATACTCATCTAACTGATAAAGCAGAGAAGATGTTAGATTTATAGTTACATGGATATCGGGATAATTTTCAAGCATGCTCGCCATATCGTAATAATCCTTTGTTCCATGAGTTCTAACCCAAGGTCCCTGCAATTGGTCTTTTTCGGGATCAAGATAAGAAGGTTGATGTTGATGCCAGATTATATTGAGATAAATTCGGTTTGTTTTCGGATAAATATCCTCAGGGTTTGGTTTAGCATCTGGCTCCGATTGAAGAAGGATTTTCCAATCGTAAGATAAAACGAAAACGGAATTAAAATCAGTTTTATTAAAATTCTCAACCTTTACAGGGTTAGCTGGATCAAGCATCCATCTGCCATCAACGATGAACTTATATTGATAAAGTCCGGGTTTGATTTTAAATTTTCCATACCAATTTCCGTTATCATCTTTTGTTAATAAATCATCTTTTCTCCACCCGTTAAAATCTCCAGCAATAGCAACTGAATTAGCCTCAGGCGCAAAAAATTTAAACACAACATAACCATTTTCAAAACTTGGCTGGGAAAATAATGGAAGCGTAAAGAAGAAGATAAGAAAGAAGATATAAAACATTTCGTAAAGGTATTTTTAATTTTTAATTAACCATCGCCGAGGATTTATGAAGAGTTTTTCACTTTATCAACACCATTTTTCGTATCTGACTGAAACCGTTGGAAGACAAACGATAAAAATAAATTCCGCTTGGCAAACCGTTGGAATCAAATTTAATTTTATGTCTGCCTGGCTCAAGTTCCCCATCAATTAAAACCTTAACTTCCTGTCCCAGCACATTATATATTGCAAGCTTCACTCTTGTTCTTTCAGGTATATCAAATTCAATAAAAGTTGATGGATTAAATGGGTTTGGATAATTTTGATAAAGTTTGAAATTTACTGGAATTTCACCGAAATCATTTTCAACCGAGACAATTGGTGGAACTGAAACGGTATCGCGAGTTATGGAAACTGTGAAAACGGCTGAGCCGTAAGGTTCAAGTGTTACAGAAATATTCTGTAAGGCATCGCCATTCAAAAGAGTGTAGCTATTTGATAACAAATCATTAAGGTAATAATTCCTTCCAGACTGAACTCCGCCCGTGAACGAAACATAATCTCTGATGTTCAAGTTAATGTTCTTAACATCGCCTGAAAGATTCACAACGACAAGCCCATTTTGATTTTCATATCTTTTAACATACGCATAAACCTTTGAATCACCGGTGTTAAGCATCTGATGTTCTCTGCTTCTGAAGGCGGGAAACTTATCTCTTATAAAAGCAAGACGTTGATAGTGTGCTTGTAAAAGTTCTTTATCGGTGTCATTCCAATTGATTTTAAATCTTCTACCTTCAAATTCTCCCATTCCATTTCCAAAACCAACCTCTTGACCAGCGTAGACAAGCGGTATCCCCGGAGAAGTGAAAAGAATCGTTGCAAGTGGCTTTGTTTTTCTCAAATCACTTTGGTAAATAAAAGCAATTCTTGACTCATCTTGATTTTCCATATACCGCAGATATTGTGAATTTGGACCCGGGTAATAACCGTAATTTGTAGCTTTATCATTTATTTCACTCAAGCTTAATGAATAAGCATTTCTAAACACACTCCACATATTTCTATCATAGGCAACATCAACGCCGCCACCTTGATCTGCATAGATTACCTCAGTTCCAGGACCAGTTCCAGCAGCCTCTGCAAGAAGTAGAATATCTGGTTTAACATGCTTTAAGGTATTTCTAATTGGGACTCCGAAGTTTTGCTCGCCATATCTTCTTTGAGGTCCCCAGTAAACATCAAACCTAAACCCATCAACTCCAACATCTTTCACCCACCACTTTAACATATCAAGCATATAACTTCTCAAATCAACATCAGCCCAATTTAAATTTGCAAGTGACCAATCAGCATACCGAACATAAGCGGAATCAGGTGCATAGGACTGCGGTAATTCTTCGCCGTGTGAGAAAATAACATGTTGAACAAAATCCCAATATGGTGAATCCTGTTTATATCTCCGTATACTTTGAATCCAGGGATGACCATCAGCAACATGATTCGTGGTTATATCAAGGATAACTTTTATTCCAAGTGAATGAGCTTTATTAAGAAATTCTTTGAAATCATCCATCGTTCCATATTCAGGGGCAATTTGATAGAAATCCACAATTCCATATCCACCGCCAACTGCATCAATTGTGTATTGATTTTTCATTATTGGCATAAGCCAAATTACATTATATCCCATTGATTTTACATAATCAAGCTTTTGTGTCGCTGCTCTTATTGTGCCATCTTGAGTAAAGGAATGAAGAAAGATAAGATACATTCTCGCATTTTTCACCCAAGATGGGTTATCCGCATATCCCGGCAGATGGATGTTCCCATCAGATTTAACTACAAAATAATTTCGTGTTGTATCTGCATTTCCAGACGGATCTCTGGCAATGAGGGTAAAATAATACTCTCCTGGGCTTGAGGGTTTTGGAATTGTTATATTTTGTGCTGTTGAACCATTTACACCCGGGATAATCTCTGGATTAGTTGAATCAGCAAACCAGATGAATGTCAATGGGTCTGAATCAGGATCCGTGCTCTCCCCCGCATCAAGGGTTATGTTAGAATCGCCAAGGATAAATTTAATTTTTGCAAATGGTTTATGTTCAACAACTCTGTAAATGTTAACTTTATTTGAATAACCCGATTTATTCCCTATTGTTGCTTTCGCCTGGATTATGTTATCTCCCTCAACAAGGTTAACAGTGACGGAAAATTTACCATTTGATGCGCCAAATGTCCCTCTATTGCCATTAACAAATAGTTCAATATAAGTTACCTCACTTGCCGGGGTCCCATCTTGATGTGTTATCTCACCTCGTATTACGATTGAAGATTTTCTTGTTTTTCTTGGTTGTGTTGTAATTTTAACAATCGGAATACCGCTCATATCAATCCCGATTTGATCTGGCGTGATCCCTGCAAAACCTCTCCATTCGTTATCTATCGTCGCAAGAATTGGGGAAGAACCGACAACATAATAACTTAAAATTTTCTTTTGTATAGCATCATCAATAAAAGCGATATCAAAAACTTTCGGATTTCCAGGTTGATCACTTCCACCATTTGTTGATGTGATTTTAACTGGATTTCCAAGCGTATCAATAAGGAATGAATAAACCGTATAATAAAGTTTCCCGCTGAACGACCCAAGGTAATTTATAATTTCATCAAGCGCAAGATGGAATCTCAAAGTGTCAGATATTATAGCATCGGGGTTATATGAAATGTTTCTGCTCTTTACGAGGGGAGAGATTTTAGTGTATATGGCGTTAAACTCACTTCTATTTACGCCAGGGGTGAAAATAACATAAATACCACGGTCGCTGAAGTCAGGAATTTTAACCTCCGCTGAAAATGGATCAGGTATAAAATTATCAATTGAACTGTTTATTAAAAAAACAAGAGCTGTGTTTTTGGTTATATCCCTTAACTTTATCTCAAAGAAAATAGTATCTTGACTTTGATTAGCGTATGCTTTGAACTCCTGAATATCACAAGAACCTGGCAAAAATCCGTTCGGATAGACATAATCACCATCGCCAATGTCATCATTTGTGTTATCAACATAGTGAAATCCCGAATTCGGAGGATAAATACCAAATGTTGAATAAGTTACCCCATAATTGCCTTCTTTATCGCTTGCTTCAAATTTTAATTCATGTCTTCCGGGTGTTAAGTTATTAATTTGTGCTGTAACTGTTTTTGTGACTGTATCATAACTTGATTGAACTAAAACTCCATCAAGATAAACTTTTACACTGTTTGGGTTAATGCCCTTTTCCCTTGAGCTATCAAAAACTTTTGCCAAAACATTAATTGAATTTACGGTATCAACATAAATTTTCCCGTTAGGTGGATTTAAAATTTTAAAATACGGCTTCAATACCCTGCTTACAAAAGCGACCGAATTTCCATAAGTCCCCCGCGTTATCGGATTGTCAGGATCAGCAGTCCATATTGAGCCGTTAAGATAAAATTTATACTCATATTCCCCTTCAGTCAATTTCAAAGTCTTCGTCCACACAGCACGAAGAGAATCATATTGCATCAGGTCTTCCCCCCAGTTATTGAACTCACCACGCAAGCTAACCGAAGTTATATTTCTGTAAGAATTTCGCGAACTTCTTGGATCAAATATAAATTCATATTCAGCCTGATAAACTCTGTATGTTACATCCACAGTAAACTTTGATGTATCAAAAGCGGTTTTTCCTGTGGTTGTTTTAACCTCAAGCTTTATAAAATGTTGACCATTTGAAAGAGGCTGAACTGGGGTATAACTAAACCTTTGACTCCCTGGATTAAAATATGTAATTCCATTTGGAATAAGCTCGTTATCTATATAAAGATTAATCTCTGAAATGGTTGTTCCTGAAGAGTAAAAAATATAAGCAGAAATTTCAGGCTGGTCACGATTCGTTATCGTTCCATGCTTTGGCAAAAGATGAAAAACCATCGGGTCTGAGACGATGATAATTGAGTTGTTAAAATTTGAATAATTAATTCTCGGGTTATTGGGGTCAGTTATCCAAGTTTCACCTTTACCATCGTTATTTCTATCTTCAACAAATTTATATTCATGGGTACCAATGCCAAGATTTTCAACTTTATACCACACATCATTAACAGCATCGTAATTCATCTTAAATCTCGTATCTGAGACGATTCCATTAACATTATTTCCCCAATTATTAAAGGAACCTGCAAGGAAAACAGCATTAACCGGCGTTTGAGGCTTATAGTAGAATGTAACTGGAACCGTTTGAGAGAGAATAAATTGAGCGAAGATGAAAATAAGGGTAAAAATTCTAAAGATAAACATGATCAGTCCTAATGTTTTTTTAATTTACTCGCCATTCTTTCCCTCCATCTCCGCATCAGCAGAGGAGGAAACTAAAAATATATTAACCCACCCACTCCCATCCCCCTCTCTAAATTAGAGAGGGGGATAGGGGGTGAGTCAAATTCCCCCTCCCTACATCAGTAGAGAGGGGGATAGAGGGTGAGTCATTTACCTAACCAAAACCATCTTCTTAACATCAACGAATTTGCCTGCTGTTAACTTGTAAAAGTAAACCCCGCTTGGCAATCCACTTGCATTCCATCTTATAGTCTTACTATATCCAGCCTCCATATACCCATCATAAAGAATTGAAACTCTTTCACCAATTGCATTGAAGACTTCAAGTTTAACATACCCAGATTCAGGCAAATCAAATTTTATTTCTGTCCCTGGATTAAATGGGTTAGGATAATTTTGGTAAAGAACAAACTTATCAGGAAGCTCCGACCCTGGTTTAGCAAATACAACACCGATCTCTTGTCTTTGACCGCTGAAACTTACGGCGTAAATTTTGTATTCATATTCAACTCCATTACGAACATTATAATCAACATAAGTATATCTCTTCCCATATGGACTTGTTCCAAGACCCTTGAGAGCATCGTTTGTTGTATAACTTGATATAAGTTTATGCTCGGTCTCATCCTGAGCCTTTCGGAAAATTTCAAATCCAGCATTATCAAATTCGCTTCTTGTCTCCCAAACGAGCGTAACCTTTGAATCACCAGATATAGCCGAAACTAATACAGATTGGACAGGAAGAGAATATTCAGCTGTATGGTAAGGTCCTCCTGAAATGCTACCAAAATCTGGATCAAACCCAAGATTACCTACACTAACATTTCCTGGAACTGTTACATTAGAAAAGTAAGCAGTATTACTTACAACAAACGCAAAAATCTCAAATGTATTTGAAGCCGTAACATTTGGACCAAGTTGGGAAAACGGTATGGAAATTTCAAGTCCCGTATTTGTTGAACCAGAATTATTAAAAGCAAATGTTACACTATTTTGAGTAAAAACAGTGCCATCTTCACCAAAATTCGTTGCAGAGGTCCCAGATTGATCACAGAAACCTTGATAATGAACATAAGACGTATTGGAAATCCACTTTGCAGCATCAAAATACACCGTTGTAGTACTATTACCAGGATTAAAAGCGAACATAAAATCAACTTCAAAATCAGCTTTATAGTTACTATTATTAGCACCAATATAATGATAACCTCCACTACCAATCCCTAAAGGTTGCCCAGCTGATCTTCCAGTATTAGAGCCTGAACCTTTAATATTTAACCAAATACCTATGCCATCATTTGATGCTGTGTTTAATTTACAAACAACACCTATATATAGTTTTGACTCACTAACATCAGGATAATAGTAAATTTTTTGAATATCAATATTTGGACCAAATCCTTGGTTATTATTTTGTTTTGTTGCTATTAAAGCATATTGCGCCTCTTGAATAATTCCATCAATTGTTATTTGAGCCATTGCAAAAGAAAAGGCAAACACAATTATTCCAATAGTTAAAAATATTCTCTTCATAGCTCGCCTCCATTTTATTTTGTTTCACTTAAATTGAATGAATTTAAATTGCTATTTTTATTACTCACCCTACCTACCCCCTCTTTACTAAATTAGAGAGGGGATAGGGGGCGAGTTAAGTTCCCCCTCCCTACATAAGTAGAGAGGGGGATAGAGGGTGAGTCATTTACCTAACCAAAACCATCTTCTTAACATCAACAAACCCACCTGCTTTTAACCTATAGAAGTAAACACCGCTTGCAAGATTTGAAGCATCAAACTTCAATTCATAAACGCCTGGTTTCTGTTCCTCATCAACAAGGGTTGCAACCTCTTGACCAAGGATATTATAAATCTTCAATGTAACCCGCTCTGTATTCGGTATGCTATATTTAATTGTCGTAGTTGGGTTAAATGGATTTGGATAATTTTGATAAAGTGCATATGTAAGCGGTATTTCATTGGTTTGCTTGACACTTGTGAACTTATTCACGATTCTAACTGTATCTTTGAACGCACCCAAGCCACGCTGTCTTCCAAACTTAACAACCTCAAGTTCATTTATCGCCTTTGACCCAGGTTGACCAGGCATATCATCAAGGAACAGGAGATGGTCCTCTTGGAAACCTGCCTCATTATCAACTATTCCATTCACTGCAAATTTAAATTGAATCGGTCCCTTTATGCTCCATTTCGGGAATGTCAAGGCAACAGCGTAAATCGTATCTCCAGCAATTTTATCAGGATATCTGCCATCATCATACATTCTCAACTTTGAACGATCTCTTGTAGGTTCATCCCAAATCCAGAATAACGGAGGCGTGCTTCCAGCAATGAATAAGGAATCAACCCTTGTAATTGGGTCACCATTTTTGTCGGTTACCCCTCTCATATCACAGTAGAACCATACCTCAACCCCTTCGGGCTTCTGCACATAACCTTCCGGACCAAGCTTGTTAAAGTAATCTCTTACAACCTCCTGCGTATCAGCATCAGTAAATGTATATCTTCTATTTACCCCTGTCTCCCATCCACCATTTGGAACCCTTGCTTGATTATTCGTTCCAGTTTTAATGTAGTACTTAAATTCAATGAAGTCCCCGGGCGCAGCTGTAATTGTTATATATTTTTCCCATATACCAGGTTCAAGTATGGATGGGCTAAGTGAATCAACCTCACCCCAACCATTGAAACTACCACGAACTAACACAACATCACCGCTATCTGGATAGAAAATTCCTGCACCTTGCATTACGCTCATGTCAACACTAAAGTAAAGAGCAACTGGTTTCGCTGGCGCTATAACTTTCCTGTCAAATGTCGTCCATCTAAGCGTTGTATCTTTATTTACTGTGACCTCTCTATTTGGATCTGATTCCCACTTTATAATATTATCTGGGTTATCCCTGGAGGCAATCACAAATTTATAAGCAATTCCAGATGGTGACGGAAATCTTAACCTTCCAGACCAAACTTTATCATTTGCTGGCTCTGGATTTAAAACAAATGTCCTACTCCAGCTTATATCACCAAAATCATTGTGGTTTGGCAATTGAGCACCGCGAACCCCAACAACATGCTGAGCTGGATCAAATTCGGGGATGTTATAAACATAAACTCTGAACCACACATCAATTGAATCAGTTGGCGTATATGGCGGATTTGGTCCGAAACCTTGCTTACGGAAGAAAACTAAAGGCAATGTCGTATCTGACGCAGGTATGGTCAATGAATAATTAGAACCATCTTCCCAATCTTCAGCATAGAATTTATATTCAACTTCCTTCCCAACCATTGTGTCAGGAAAATCAATAGATAATTTCCAATAATCACCGCCAACATTTGTCATTCTATTAGTCGGTGCACTACCCCAGGGTCCAAGCAATGGATGTGAACCGCGGACCTCCACAAGCGAGGTATCAACTAAAAATTTCGGAGATGTTGCGGTGTTTACATTAAAGGTAACTTGATATGTCAATTGGAATGAGGCAAGATAATTGTTTGTCGCAAGAGCAATCATCCTATGGCGTCGTGGGTCATATACTGCTCTTCCAGTTCCATTTGCATTTGAATTTCCAGTAACGCTATCAGTTACAGCGATCAGTCTCGCCTTTGCCGGACCTTCTGTCACATCGTAGACATAGAACTTAAAATATGGAGACGATACCCCAGCACCCATACCTAATGTGAAGAATAACTTCCTCCCGGAGCTTGTTAAAGCCAGGTCGGCGGTTGCTGTTCCCGATGTCCCCTGTATCTCACCAAGAAGAGTTCCATTTTGATCCCAGACTCCAGCAATTGTCCCAGCGCCATTACCCCAAATGTTTCCGTTTTCGTCAATATCAATTCCAAGTCGTGCACGCCCTGCGCCAACAGTGATTGACTTTTCAAATGTGAAGTTTACCCCATCGGTTGTCCCAAAAACAGCTACTTTGTCGTTTCCACTACCACTTACATAAATTTTTGTATTTGTCCCAGAACCATCAACAGCAAATGCGTCACCATATCTACCATCGCTTATCCATGAAACCGCAACTGTCGGAGCAGAATTTTCATCAGTCCACCGATATACCTTAAATTCAGCATTTGCAGATGTAACTAAGTTACATGCATAAATAACACCATCACTTGAAACATCAATCATATTTAAAACAAAAAAACCACCACTGATACCTGTTACATCTAACTTTCCAAGTGAATCACCAGTTGCAGCGTTAAGAATTATAACATTTAATCCAGCGCTTCTTGAAACGACATAAACATGGTCATTAACAGGATTATAAGCTATCCCGCGCGTTGTGTGATCAGTTTTAAGCCAGGAAACTTCCCCAGCTTTTTTAGCCCATACGGGGGAAAGTTTTAACTGAGCAAGGGCTAAAGATGAAATTATCAGGGTAAGAATTAGAGAAAGCCCAAATACTTTAATTGACCTCCACATGATACTACCTCCCAATTATTTTTGTTTTTGCGAATTTAATTTAAAAGAACGAAATAAAACAGTCAAGGAAAAAATTCGTTTTTTAGCGAGTTTTAAATTTAACCTCCATATTTTGTTTTTAAAACTGCAATGCAAGCGCAAAACTTTGAATGTTTTTCAGAATTCCGAAATCTTGATAAGCATAGTCAAACCTAAAACCTATCCCACCAAGTTTATAACTTAACCCAATCCCAGCTGTGAATCTCTCTTGCGAATCTTTCTGAAAAAGGGATTTATATCCAGCTCTCAAAAAAATCATGTTGCGAAAACTATACTCAAGACCAAGGTTAACACTTTCGGTATTATCATTCGGGTGCAAAGCATCAACAGCAAAGGTTAGGTAATTATTATCAGTTTTAAATACATCAATTGATGCACCAACTCTGAAGTGAAGAGGAAGAGGCCAATCATCTGTTTTAAGCTTTGCACTTATAGCCGGGTTATTACCAGTTGATGCCGGGTCAAGATCATATTGAACAAACAAATCTTTTCCATCAAGTCGCATTTCTGTGCCAAAGTTTGAAATGCTTGCACCAAGCTTAAGCCCTTTAAATTCAGTTATAAATAAAACTCCAACATCAATTGCAAACCCAGTTGCCCTTTCGTTCCACAGCTTTTGTTGAATTAATTTGACGGTACCTCCAATTGAAAATCTATCTGTTAAATTCCTTGCATAAGAAATGCCAATTGCGATATCACTTGCATCCCATCTTTCACCCGTTCCCTCGGGATAATCAATTGTTGTAACTTCTTCCTCTCCATAGTCAAGTCGCGTGATGCTAACACCGACAAAATTATTTCTATCAATCCCGACGGCAACACCAATCCAGTCAAAACTTGTCCCAAATATCCACTTTGTATGTGTCACCATAAGTTCATTATTTCCAATTCTTGATACTCCCGCTGGATTCCAATATAATGCGCTTACATCAGCGGAAAAGGCAGTAAAAGCCCCACCCATACCGACAGCTCTTGGTCCAACCGCTATTCCTAAAAAAGGGGCAGCTGTTGTGCCAACTTTTGATTGAGATTGAAGATAAACAACACTGATGAGAATTAATGCCATTAGTGGTATAATTCTTTTCATCATGAGAAACTTTGTTAAGTTTTATTTTATAATTGCAAATTTACCAGTTTTTTGACCGATTCCTGGTGCATCAACGACATAGAAATAAACCCCATAAGCCACATCAAGATTTTCCTTCGTTTTCAAATTCCACGAGACTGTTCCATCAGAAATATCTTTATCATGTTTTAATGTTGCGACAAGTTCCCCGCGTGCTGTAAATATATAAATTGTCGCACCTGCTGGGACATTTGTAAAATCAATTTTCTGCGGACCTCTACCACTTGAAATTCCCGGTGGAAGAGGTGGCTCCCATCTTTCAGCAACAACATAAGGATTCGGAACGACCTTTATTTTGTCAAGTTGAGCTTTTGCAAGCTCAGGGTCAACCCGATTCGCACGAACCTTGAACTCATAAACATCACCCTCTCTGAATGGTTTAGTTGTCCTCAATGTTAGAACATTTCCAGCACCAGGCAATGTAAATGCCGAATCACCCTGGAATATAACAGCCCATGTAAATGAAGAGGTATTTTGATATTGCTCATAAAAACCAATGCTGATCTGCCTAACCTTTGTAAAGGCATTATACACATTTACATAAACGAAATCTATATATTTATCATCCGTTAAATTTTTTACCTTAAACTTCACGGGTTGAGCAGGTATCCTAAGAGGCGAATAAGCCATTGATGTATCAACAACTTCATCATAAAATTCAATTTGATAATCAGATGGATATAACCTGCCCCTTACAGCTCCAGCGCTGAATTGTGTAAATGTAAACTTCGGCATATTTGAATTATTCCAGCCAGATAAACTATCAATAAACTTTATATTCCAATGGTTATCAAAAATCAACCTCATCCCATCAAACAAAGATGTCTCACCTTCAAATGTCCTACTCCACTTAACAAGCGTATCTGGATTAGTTGGATTAGTTATATCAATAACTGAATATGCGGTTGTCGTCCTGCTAAAGCTTGAGTCTTTGAAAATTACTCTATAAGTATGGTTATCTTTAACCTTGAAAGGATCAAGCACATAAAGATAAATTTTCCCTGTGGCTGGTCCTTCCTTATGCAGTATAGTATCGGTCCCAGCAGGTAAAAACCCAGCCGATGGGGCATTTGGGGTTACCATAACAGTGTTCTTATCAAAAATTAACCGCCCAGTTGAAGTTAGCTGGATAAACTTTGAATTCTCAGATGGATAAACTTTAAGTTCAGCATCTCCTTTGTCATAAGCGACAACTGCGTAATAATATGTTACTCCATTTTTAACATCTGTATCAATAAACTGATGCTGTAATCCTGTCTCATTACCAAGCCAGAATTTAACACCATTGAAATCAAGTGGGAACCATCCGAAAACGCTATCTTTAAGATCAAATTGTGCTATCGGTTTATAAAAAACAGGATTCCCAAAGCCATCGGTTATAACCCTGGCGTCGTTGAAATTTGGATCGGTTGCTTTATAAATTTTATATCCTTCAAAATCAAACGCTTTATTTACATCATCGCCTTTATTTTTATAAACTTCCGCAAGCGCACGATCAAAAGATTTTTCAGCTATATCATCCCAGTATAACACAACCTTTCTATCTCCAGCTATTGCTTTTAAAGTTGGTTTTTCTGGCGGTCTCGGGAAGTTATAATTTGCATCATAAATCCCCTGCATCACCCGCTTATTAAAATACAAATCATTTAAATCTTCACCCATAAAAAGTATAAGTGAAAATCTCTCGGTTTGCTTTGATGTCAGCGGAAAATATCCCGAACCAGCATCAAAATCAGGACCTTCAACATAACCTGTAATATATTGTTCTGGAACCTGCCAATTTCCGGGAGCAAGCCTTCTCCACATTTCCTCATCATTTGCCATATTTATCGCTCCAGCTGGAACAAAGAAATCAAAACTTGTCAAACCAATTTGATCTGATTCATTAACATCCACAGCATCAAAATGTGGTTCTCCAGGCGTTGGATTCCCATCCCCCTCACCAAAATCATTCGTCCCGGGAACACCATCAGCCCCTACATCATCCCAATATGGATCCCAATCCCCATCGTTGTCAATTCCATCATCCCTTCTTTCATCAATCATTGGATCATTTAAGCCACGACCCGTGAAATAGTTTTTATAAGCAAGCGGATTTAACTTATCAAAAATTACCCTACCATCAGCCGTTTTACGAATTTGCCTATAATGAAGGTCAAAATTCTCGTCAATTAAACCATCAAGATCATCATCTATCCCATTATTCGGTATCTCAACTAGCTCTTTCCCAGGCCAAATTTTAAATGGCAAACCAAGCGAATAAACAATTACAGTATCTGTATCACTTTTGAAAAGCGTGTCAAGTGAAACGACTTTCCTTTCGTAGTATGTTTGATAGACATTATAAATTGTTGAATAAATCTTTTTAACCTCAATTAAAACAATCTTGTTGTTCGGGAAATCAGGGTTTGGTCCCGGATCAAATCTTGAAAGGACTCTATTTGTTCCATCTGGATTTAATGGAGATGGTGGGAAATCCTGAGCTTTGAACTTTGGACTGTTTGGATCTTTGCTGTCCCCATCGTTATCAATTCCATCAAATGGATTTCCAGGTGTTTCAAGGAAACCATACCCAAGATAGCCAACGCTTCCAATCCATTTTGGATTTGAACTTCTGTCAATATATTTATCAGCGTCCCATGAATATGTTAAGTCCTCAGCAGCGTCAAAAAATGATAAATCATCTCTCCATTCCGTATTTCCGCTTGATCCACCGCCAGCACCAATCCAAGTTCCAACCAAAAAACCGAAAACAGTTCTTCTATAATCTGTGGTCCCCTCGTTTGTAATATCGTAAACCCAGAAAATCCCATCTTCAGCAAGGACATTTGACCACTGCATACCTCTAACTTTCACAACAAGACCGTGTCCCATTCTTGTTGAATCGGTTGAATCAGGTCTAAACCCGTATCTTCTGTTATACTTTTCATCGTTGTTATCATCCATCACAAAGTAACTTTCTTGATCAGCATTTGTTATTCCTTTTCCAAAATATCCGTTCCAGTAAGGTTTACCAGTTGCAGTGTCAATCCAATCTGGATGATCGGGCCAAAATGGTGGCCAAGTTTCGGGCAAATGGCTCATCGCAACACCTTTCCCTGGCTCTTGAAGCGTTGGATTCGCATACCCTGGAACGGGCTCAAATCCCCAAAACTTTCCTCCACTGCCTGTCTCTCCTCCAGATGCGCCACCGGGTCTATCAACAGGACAAATCACAACCGAATGAACCGTATCAACAACCACTTCTCCAAGCGTCGTATCAAATCTCGGGAAATATAATTCAAGCCCAACAAGAATACTGACATCACCCGCATAACCGTTGTCGTCATATTTCCACGCAAGTGGTGGACCTTGATTTGAAGGTTGCGCTATCACGCCCCAGTTCCCAAAAACAGTCTTAACAAGATTCCCATTGTGTATTCCAACTTTCCTAAAAGTTCTATCACCTCTTAACTTCTGAGCAAATGAGTCCTCAACTAAAACCAGGTGAAGGATAAGAAAGTAGAAAATCAAATTTAAAAATCTTCGCATAGAACCAAAAAATTTTGTTTTTCAGTTTCAATACTAAATAAATCTTAAAACATCAACTTTCACTGCCCGAAGAAAATTGTCAATCCGAACTCAATCCTCCTGGGTTCAGAATAAAATGTCGGATTTGTAAACCATTCACCAAGCGTGTTAACGAGTTGAACGGGTTGCTGTCTTAACGCGCTTAAATAATCAAGAGTGAAGTCAGGTCTTCCAGTATCATTGTAAACACCATAAGCATTCTTTATGTCAAACAGATTATATACACGGGCGAACAAAGAAAATGTAAAGAACTTAAACTTGATATCTTTGTAAATCCTTAAGTCAACATTAAATGTTGATGGTTTCTTCTCAGAGTTAATTAAAAGCGTTCCGATGTTTTTTGATTGTCTCGGTGTATATGGAGTTCCACTTCCATATTGAGCAACTACACTCAACCCCCAGTTGCCCGGAACAGAATATGAAGCGGTTACATTTAAAGTATGTCTTTGATCCCAATCAAGTGGAATTATTTTAATCTCAGGCCATTGCCCTCCCAAACGAAGATTTCTCGTTTGCGCTGGATCAGAGGCATTCCCTTTCGCAACTTGAAAAGTATAATCAATCGTCAAAGCCCAGTTGTTTGAAAATCTTTTATCAAGCGAGAAAACTATCCCGCGAACAAAGCCAAAATCAGTGTTCTCATATTTGTTATACCAAGCCGAACCACCAAAAATGAAAATCTCATCAGCCCTCGTCCCAGTCAAATTTCTTATGTCCCTGAAATATCCCGTCAATTCAATTACAACATCACTTGTGATCGCCTGCTGAACACCTATCTCGCCACTGACAGTTTGCTCAGGCTTTAAATCAGCATTCCCAACAAGTCCAATGTTCCCAGTCCCAGAACCAAGTTTAAATTCAGGATTAGTATAAAGATATTCAAAAGGCGGTATCTGGAAAAAATGACCATAAGAAAAGTGAATCACACCACGATCAGTTATCGGAAAAGCAACCCCAATCCTTGGACTCCACTGCCACTTCGGCTTTGCACGAATATACCAATAGGCTCTCCTATCATCAACTGTTTTCGGAACATCTCCCTCATCACCATAAATCCCATTATTATTCGTATCAAAATATCTATTCTGCGGTTTCAAAGGTTGGTAGATATTTGGATCGGATGGATCAGCAAGGATATGCCAATCAGGATTGAAATAGTCAAATCTAACCCCAACATTTAAAATTATCTCATTAAACTCCATCTTGTCTTGAATATAAGCAGAAAATTCCTTTGGATGATTCCTGAACAATGTATGACTTGGCTCGCTTACGTCAGGTATTCTCGTCTTAACATAAGGATTCCCATCAAGTATCGGATCCCTTGCTCTGTCTTCATCTGAAAGATCAAGATAAAAACCTTCAAAATAAATTGTATGATATCTAAGTTCCACACCAGTTTTAACCTGATGAACCTTCGTTATTTGAGATGTCAAATCAAACTTTGCAACATATGTCCCAGTGTTGCGATAAAAATGATCCATCTTCATTCCACCAGCAATAAAACTATACGGTCCTGGCTGAAGCAAAAGTTTAGGATGAACATACCTTGGATCATGCGGGTCTTTAAAAACATAATGTCTGTAATCCTTAAAGAAATACGAGAAACTCAACTGATAAAAGGTTGACTTACTTAATGTGTGATTTATCGTAAAAATGTTCGTAATCCCTTTATGGAAGCGATTTAAATCACCATCTGGATTATATTTAAATGCAAAATCAAAAGTGCGATATTTCATATACTCATTCATGTAGTTGTAAGAAATTTTAAGCGTCGGCGAAACTTGAAATGTAAATTTACCCTGTAAGAAAATTTTTTGATTCCAATTCATCGGAACATAGGCACTATCTCCAAAACCTTGTCCTGGATTGATGCTGATCACCCATTTGTTTGGATCTGGATCACGATTATCAACTATATTTTCTGGTTTAAATTTCCTTATGCCGTAAAGCCAGCCACCGAAATAAATCCATCGCCCATTCAAATAGTAAAAAATTTTATCACGAACTATCGGACCGCTTAAATTCCCCTCAAAATTTCTAATTGATAACGGATCAAACTTACCTAATCCTGTAAATATATTCGTATGGTTAGTTGCATATCCGCCAAGATAACTGGTAAAACTACCACTAAGCTTATTGCTTCCATCTTTAGTTGCTATGTTTATAATCCCCGACATCGCCTGACCATATTCAGCGTTAAACGCACCGCTTACAAGCTGAAGCTCCTGAATTGATTTCCTATCAACCGAAATCACAGCACTTCTATCATAAACATCTGTTACCGGCACACCGTCAATCCAATATGCGACTTCGCCACTTCTTCCACCACGAATATGCCCTGCAACAACCCCAGCCTGAAGCTGAACAACTTCCTGAAATTCAGTTATAGGTAAAGCTTGTATTAACTCACTGCCAACAATTGCGGTTGAAGCAGTCAAATCTTTTTGGACAAGTGGTCTTTCTGCAACAACCACAACCTCCTGACCAAGTTCAATTACAGTTTGCTCAAGTTGAAAATCCACCCTTGTTGTAAGATCAATTGAAACTTTCACCCCTTCTTTAATTACAGCTTTATATCCAACCGCAGATGCTTTTACCCTATAAGTTCCCGGTGGGACATTAATTATGACATAATTTCCATTAAAATCAGAAGCAGCCCCAAGATAAGTTCCCTCAATTATTACATTCGCTCCAACTATCGGCTCTCCTGTTTGAGCATCTGTCACACGCCCCGCTATTTTACCCGTATTCCCAGCTAATACAAGCGCCGGGATAAAAATCAAAAGAAGAAACTTTTTTAAATCCATGATAACCTCATTTTTTTCTTAAGGACATGTCTTCCTAATTACTAATTCTGGGATGAATTTAATATGCTTTGGTTTCGCATCTTTATCATTCATCCTCTCAAAAAGCCTTTCAACAGCTATAACCCCCATCTCATACATTGGCTGTCTAACCGTCGTAAGCCCGAAATCCCTTGCAAGTTCAATATCATCAAAGCCGATCACAGAGATATCATCAGGAACCTTGATCCCTTTCTCATTTAAAGCCTCAATCACCCCAATTGCCTGAATATCACTTGATACAAAAATAGCAGATGGAATTTCACTACCGCGACTTAAAAGTTCTTTACATGCATAATATCCAGCTTCACGATTAAAACCATCAAGCCGTGTATCCCTTGTCTCAACGAAAAATTCTTCATAAAACTTCTTCCCATGATCAACAATTGCTTGTTTAAAACCATCAAATCTTTGCTTTGCTGGAATACTTTCAAGCCGTGCACATATCATACCAATTTTCTCATGCCCAAGCTCAATTAAATGTTTAACAGCAAGATAAGCCCCTTTGAAATTATCAACCGTAATTGAATCAAATTTTGGATGAAATGTATCAACAAGAACAATTGGGATTCCACGCTGAATAAAGTATTTCGTATAAGTTTCAGGAAATTTCATTGAAAAGAAAAGAACACCATCAACTTTCCCCCTATGTGTGCTTTTTTGAATATAATACTCAATCTGGGTTGACGGATCATTTACACCATAAAGGACAAGATCAAAACCAATCTCCGAAATCTTACTCTGAACTCCACGAAGAACCTCCATAAAGAAATAACTTGTGAAGAAAGGAATTACCGCTGAAATGGCATAAGCTTTTTGCTTTGCTAACCTCTGTGCATAAGTATGTGGCTGGTAATTTAACTTCCTTGCGATCTCAAGAACTTTAAGCCTTGTTTTCTCCGAAACATGAGGATTTCCATTCAAAACCCTTGAAACCGTCCCAATCCCAACCTTAGCCTCACGAGCTATGTCGTAAATCGTTATCCCATAGGAAAAACATTTATTTTTGGAAGTGCTTCCATAAAATAATAAAAAAATCTTTCGTTGTCAAGTTAAAACCATCAGAAAAAACTAAAGATTAAATCCCACTGCCACCGCTGAATTTACTTCAGAAAACCACAAGCTTATCTCCGCCACTAAACAAATATTTTACCCCATTTCCCCAAGGGTAAACCTTCCTGAGATTTACTTAACTGATTCTGGAGTTAAAAAACGACTCACCTCCTATCCCCCTCTCTATAAATAGAGAGTGGGAATTAAAGGGGGTGAGTTAAGAAATTGACTCGCCTCCCAACACCTTCTCAAAAATGTTAGAGAAGGAAAATAAAGAGGAACGAAAAATTGACTCACCCCCGTCCCCCTCTCTAAAATTTAGAGAAAGGGAATTAAAGTGGGTGAGTCAAACAAAGCAATCTCATTCAGAACAAACTGTCATTGCAAACGAAGCGTGGCAATCTAACCAAAGATTACTTCGGGGCTTCGCCTCTCATAATGACAACTGTCATCGCAAGCAAGTAATGACGGGATGAAAAATTGACTCACCCCCGTCCCCCTCTCTAAAATTTAGAGAGGGGGAATTAAAAGGGGGGTGAGTTAAAAAACCCACTCCCCAACCCCTCTCTACGAATAGAGAGGGGAGTGTGAAGATTGACTCACCCCTAACTCTCTCTGTTAAATAGAGAGGCTGAATCAAAGGGGCTGAGTTAAGAAATTGACTCACCTCCCCTATCCCCCTCTCTAAAAAATTAGAGAGGGGGAATCAAAGGGGGTGAGTTAAGAAACCCACTCCCCATCCCCCTCTCTAAAATTAAAGAGGGGAAACTAAAAAGGGATGTGTTAATAAATTGACTTACCCCTATCCCCCTCTCTATAATATAAAGAGGGGGAACTTAAAGGGGGTGAGTTGATAAACTCACTTCCCACCCCCCTCTCTAAAATTAGAGAGGGGGAATTTAAAGGGGGTGAGTTTAAAAAGCGCCTCTTTCCATATCTAAAGCTTATTTTACCACAACCATTTTCCTTACACTTCTGAAAATATTACGAGTATCTTCAACTGCTTCCATAACATAAAAATAAACACCACTTGAAACCTCTACCCCATCCCTTCTTCTGCTGTCCCAAACAACCTCATAATAACCAGGCTTAAAGTAATCATCAACAAGGACTGTGACTTCTCTTCCCGTGATATCGTAAATTTTTATAACCACACGACTATACCTGGGCACATGATACCTTATAACCGTATTCGGATTAAATGGATTTGGATAATTCTGCAACAAAGCAAATTCTTTAGGAATCTCAGGGATAGTGTTAAGTTCCACCTTATCATAAAACTCATATACATTTCCAGAAACTCCAAACAATTCCCAAGCAATCGCACCCTCACCTTCCAACTCCTTGAGCACCTTAAAATCAATTCTTGCGACAACATCATTTCTTAACATGCCTAAATTCCCAAAATTAGCAAAGTTAATTATAACCAACCCGTTTACCGAATCAACATAACTCAAAAAGATTGTCTTGCCATCGTTAAGTTTACCAAAAACATCATTATCTTTTATCCCAACAAATTGTAAAATTTCAGGATCATATCTGAGAACAAATTCACCTGCATAAATCGTATCCGCAAAATCATCTGTTAAATTGAACTTAACATCATAACTGATATACCTATTGTTCAATCCACCAATGCGACTATATTTATTAGATGTTTCAACCTTATCAAACATCAATAACTGCTCCTTATAAGCCTTGCTTATGCCCATCAATTTGCTTGAATCCATATCCCCAAACAAAATTTTACTTGCCAACTTGAACCCTCCTGTTTTAACTGTCCAGTTCCAATTCATGACAAAAATCATCAAATCTTCAAAATCAACCTTACCATCAGGCTGAACAATCATCTGAGGTGGCTTCCCAGTCGCAGGTCCAATTTCTTTACTTGTGTAATTATTTATCCATACATCCCTGAACAAAGCAAGATCTTCAATGTTAACTTTTTTATCAAAGTTGTAATCCCCTGGAATCGTTGAAACAAATGTTAAAGTTATATCATCAACAGGCGAACCCTCTGGATCACCATCTTTATCCCCATCAAAAGTATTTCCATTTGAATCTTTAATGCTATCTGCAATTATCTTCACCGTCACCGTCTCAGCAGAGGCGAAATGAGGAGATGGGATAAGATAAAAAACGGTATCAAAAGATAAACTGTTAAATTGATGCACGCCAGTCAAACTTCCATAAATTTTCACACCGCTTCCAATTCCATAAACCTTTCTATCAAATTTTATCTTAATTGTATCATTGTAAAAACTGATATTAACGGGAGAAGTTGAAAGAATAATCGGACCTGTTTGATTATCAACATTAAATTTTCCAGATATAGCATATTTACCCGTATCCCTGTCAAACGGCGTTATTTTAAAGTAAACCCAAACATCCTGATTTGCCAGATCATAATTAGATAACCATATAACCCCAAGCGTATCCCCGTACCTTGATCCCATCCTGGTCGTTGCATTCCTCCAGCTCATTGTATCACCAACCGAATACTCAAACTTAAACCTCAATGAATCTCTCTCCTGATCAAAAGGAACAAATTTAATCTCAAACTCCCCCGATACCTCAACCACTGATGTTTCAATATATCTTATAACTGGAACCTCATTGTTATCAAGATGGAAAATTACCTCGCTTCTGATCCCTCTATTGGCATCAAAAGGAGTAATCCTAAATCTCACAAAACCATCAAATCCTGATAAATCCATATTTGATTTCCATATCAACGAGCCAACATATTTTGTGCTATCTGAGATAAGTGTATCACCGACAACTGTCGCTTTTCTCCAACTTCTACCATCATCCTGCGAAAATTCAGCAACTAACTTTATCGTGTCACCCTCCTCATCCACTATTCTATAATTAAATGTAATATCACCCGTATATTCCCCAGCAAAACTATCCAGCAATGCAATATGCGGAACACCAAGGTTATCAATTTGAACTAACATGGAATCCGACAAACCCAGGTCAAGATCAGATGGGATGATTTTAAAGTAATAATTTCCAGCTGAACCTGGAAGATCAACATTGGTTGCCCATTTGAAAGTATATCTACCAGGCATTACATCCCCAGTATCCCCCGAAGACACGGTAACATAACTCCATGGGGCATCCACGCTATCAGCATTTTTGAAGAAAAACCTCAACCTCACTGTATCTCCCTCGCTATCTAAAATAGAGAAGAAAAAGGTAAGCGTATCCTTGTATGCACCCGTTCTTCTCTTAACACCATATATAGAATCAATTTTAACTACAGGAGGATAGTTATTGTCAAGTTTAAACCTTATAGTATCAGCCTCCCCAACATCATTGTCCATCGGCGTCAGCCTGACATAAACATATAAATCCCTGCCTGGCAAATCTTCCCTTGATAACCAAACAATTTCCCCACTATAATTTGAAGGTTTTATAATTGTATCTCCAACTATCTTCGCACCCCTCCAAGTATTTCCATCTTCTGAGTATTCAACCACTATCTTTAATGAATCACCCTCAACATCACTCAAAGTGTATCTAAGTCTCACACTATCGCTTTGTTCAGATGTCACCCTTGCAAGTATAGCCAGTGGAGGATAATTATTATCAAGCTTAAACCTTAGCGAATCTCCAGAATTACTCACCCACCCATCATTTACTTCAAACTTCAACCATACATATCCATCGTATCCATCAAGATCCCTCCTGCTTAACCACCTGATTATACCTGTATATTTCGTTGTATCAAGATTCGCTGTATCTCCAATTAAAGTTGCTACCTTCCAATTTACCTCTGCATCTTTGCGGTAATATCCCTTGAGTTTCAAAATATCTTTCGTAGTATCAATCAAAGTATAATTAACTTTGATGGTATCAGAATATTCGCTCAATGTATCTGTTAAACTCCAAACTATCCTGTGTCTATGATAGTTATCAATTTTAAATCTTACCAGATCAAATGCTCCCCAATTATGCGGGTCATTATCCCTTGGCGTAACTCTAAAACTTACCTCACCAGAATAATCCGCCAAATCCAACTTGCTCCTCCATATCAAATAACCCCTATACCTATCCCTGCCTATATTAACAGTATCCCCAACAACACTCGCAACAAACCAACTATCCCCATCAACCGAATACTCACACCTCAACCTTACACTATCACCCTCAATATCACTTATAACATAATCTATCCTCACATCACCACTCACCTCACCAACTATCCCAGACAATGTTATGCTCGGATTACTATTACCATCATCAGGATAAAACTCTATCACCTGCTCCCCTGATACATTCCCAACCAAATCACTTATACCCCTACATCTCAAAACTATCAAACTATCCGAAACAGGCAAACGCTGCCCAGAAGAAAGATGCAAATTGTAACTGTCTACATTAGGTCTAATGTATATCGGAACTAACTCACTTACACCATCAGGTCTTGTCCAACTTAAAGAAACAGAAGCTGTATCATAATACTCCTGAAACTCAAACATCAAAGGATAAACACCAGATGCAAAACTCCTCGTAACAGTCCTAACCGTATCCCAACCATACCAAAATTTATTCCTCAATGTATCAGAACCAATAATTATCCTATACCCATCATAACCAGAAACAACAAATGAAAATTTGTAAACCCCACTTAAAGGCATATAAACATAACCCCTTATCCTGACTGAAAAATAATCACTATTGACTCCAGCTCTCGGTGAACCCCAACCCCAGTTAAAGTTAATTCCAGATGCATCTCTAATCGTATCCCTTGCAACAAATGTCCCAAAATTTTCACCATTGTAATACTCAACAATATATCCCCTATTCGTTGAAACTCTCCCAACTTTTAAACCAAGGTTCAATCCCCAATTTGATGTATCAGCAACACTTGAAAAATCAACAGCCTCATTGAACTTAACACTTATAACACTATCCCCCTGAACCCCAAAAGCATAAACCAAAACAGGTGCCCTTGAATCTGACAAAACATTATCTATTACAACCAAAGGTGAAAACCTCCCATCACTTGAAACAGCCCTTATCCCAAAACTATACAAACCATCAAAAATAGAAAACTCATAACTAACTTTGCTTGAATCCAGCTCAACCCATATAGTTGTGCTATCCAATCCCCCAGCCTCACCCTTATACAAAACATACCTTGACGCAAATGGATGCCTGTCCCAACTTAACCTTATAACCCCACCAGCCTTGCTCTCACCCCTAAATCCTGTAACCGCAAACATGCCCACCTTCTCCATCAAATACGGCTCAAACCTAACCCTGACCGTCACACCATCATCATAAAAATCATATATCTTTGAACTTATCTCATCCCTATCCACACTCCCCCACCAGTTATTCTTCGCATCTATTGAATCACTCGCCTGAAGCGTCGCCCTCAAATTATAACCAATATTCCCATATATGTTGTTGTAATTTACAACAGGCTTACCAGATGCCTCTATCCCATCACCAGCATTACCATAAATATCATTATACAAAATCTGATTATTACCCGATGTGTTTATCCCATCACCCAAATTACCAAATATCAAATTCTCCCTTATGAATATCCCCCTGTTCGTCTGAACCCCAACACCTCTATTAACCAAAACCTTGTTCCTCTCAAAATTAACACCTCCACCATCCCAAATGTAAACCCCAGAACCATTCTCCATAATCAAATTACCCCTCGCAACTCCACCATTAACACCAACCAAATATAAACCCCACCCACTATTGCCAACTATAACATTGTCAAAAACCTCTAAATAACCATATCCCCAAGAATAATTCACACCATTAACACAACCTAAAATCTCATTCCCTATCACTCTCAATGTCCCATATGTCCAGCCATCAACAACAATCGCATTCCCATCCCCATTAAACCTGTTACCCCTCACCTCAACACTACCACCATTTGCCCTAACACCTACACTATTACCACTAAATACACACCCATCAACAGAAACATTTGAACTTGAAGAAAACCTCACACCCTCCCCATTCCTCAAAAATTTGCTATCACGAATTATAACACCATTAACACTTGTATCAACAACCCCATATCCATTCCCCTCAAAAATGCTATTGTAAACCTCTAAACCCGATGCACCAACACACCATATACCCATATCAGAACCCTCAACCCTTACATATCTAAAACTCCCCCTACCACCACTCCTGAACCTTATCCCAGGATATCTCATCGTATCCGGGTATAAACTCGTAAACACAACGCTATCCCCCTCTACACCCTCCACCTCAAGTATACCATCTACATTGAAATTATATCTCCCCTTGAAAACAACCCTAACACCTCGCTCTATCCTTAACTTCACCCCAGCATCTATCCCTAAATTACCCGAAATTATATACGGTGAATTATCTCTCGTCCAAATCGTATTTGCAGTTATTACACCACTTACATAATTCCCACTATACCCAACCAGCCTGACCACCAACCTCGGCTTATTCGGATCATTGCTCGTTATAACAAGTGAATCCTCAAAACGACCATAAGATACAGGATTAAATGTAACAAGGACACTATCATTATTTATAGGTGGAATAAATAAACTATCGTTAGAAATATTAAATAACGTTGTTGTATTACTTAAGTTAACAGTTAATGTTTCTTTGCCACTTTCGTTATATATTTTTAAATATAAACTCTTACTATTCCCAAGCGATACATCCCCAAAATTAAGTGTTGATGTAGATAGTTTTATATTAGGAAACATACTTCTGTTTATAAAGATTAGAACATTACTGCTTTCAGATGACCTATTTTTGGTGATTAAATCCAGATCGCCGTCCTCATCAATATCACCCAATAGTACATGCAGTGTAGACGAACCTGTGTTTAAAGATCCAAAAAGGTTAAATGACCCATCCCCTCTATTTAGGTATATATATGTTTGCCCACCACTCGCAACTATTAAATCAATGTCCCCATCCATATCCACATCTCCACCTGATATCTTTCCCCAATCACCGCTTGCTAACGTTTGTCCCGTTGGGGTAAAAATTCCATTTCCATTGTTTTTAAGAATATCTCCGCCTCTAAAAGCAATATCTAAATCTCCATCACCATCAAAATCATTAAGGTATATTCCGCTACCTGAACCCCCACTATTTAAAAATTCAAACGATTCATCTCCATTATTTTTCAAGATTAATCCATTACTAGAAACAATGTCTAAATCCCCATCCCTATCTAAATCACCAATAGCAACACCTGATCCAGCGCCCCAGGTCAAAATGTTACTAAAAGTTTTATTTTTGTTATTTTTAAAAATTACACCTACACCATCTTGAAGGGTTGCAACGATATCCAAATAACCATCCCCATTTATATCTCCTAAAGCAATATGTGGATAATTGGAGTAAGGTCTATCACGGTAATCATATTGCCATATCAAATTAAAATTGTTGCTATCTTTTTCCATAACAAAAAGAATAGAATATCCAGTAAGTCCAATAATATCTAAATCCCCATCGTTATCAATATCTCCAGAGTTAATAAAAAGTATAATCGCATTATTCGGGACAGGGAATTGAATATAAGAATTAAAAGAACCGCTACCATCATTGACATAATATCTTCCTCGATTCCAAAATTCAGAGTGAAATAAATCTAAGTCACCATCATTATCCATATCACTTAAGTGTATAGAGCCCTCGGAGAAACTACTCATAGTACCTACAAGTTTAAAATTTCCAGAGCCATCTTTTACTCCTACTGTAAAACTCCAAATATATGGTCTTACCATTGAATCACCTGTTATATTCTTTATCCCTCTGGTAAGTGTCACAGTCACAATTTCTCCTTGCTTAAAATCATTTATCGGATCAATTGTTGCTATTCTTGTCGCTGAATTATAACTAATACTTGCTGTATTTAACC
>FAON01000013.1 GCA_001485605.1 Candidatus Kryptobacter tengchongensis | reverse complement strand
AAGAGCAAAAAAATATCCCAGTTGTTCAGGTTCTTGATTACGCTGTCCCGCCAGAGAAGAAGGCAAGACCATTTAGGACATTGATAGTTTTATCTGTTTTCGCATCTGCGCTGGTTTTGTTTGTGATTTTAACTTTTGTTTTAAACTTTATCGAATATAAAATGCAAACTTCCGAAATTTTTGTAAATAATAGATTTATAAATCTTGTAAGAAGAATTAAAAGTTTTTATGAAGTTTGATGCTAACATTGCCTTTTACACAAGTATTGCAAGGTGTATTGAAAAGGAGGATATTTAAAAATTTTCTTTCTTTAACATTTTATCAAATTGCCAATTATATATTCCCGCTTGTAACTATACCATATTTATCCAGAGTTTTAGGAGCCGAGAAATTTGGTTTAGTTATGTTTGCTCATTCACTGATCTTGTATTTTAATATTCTAACTGACTATGGTTTTAACCTTTCGGCTGTGAGAGAAATTGCTGTACATGCTGATAATAATAAAAAAATTTGGGAAATTTTTAATTCTGTAGTGTTAATAAAGTTGGCATTCGTAATTTTGACCTTTTTTATTTTGTTATTCTTAATCTCTTTTTTTGATAAATTTAATGCTGATTATAAAGTTTATCTTTTTGCGTTTCCTGCTGTTTTAGGACAATCACTTTTCCCAATTTGGTTTTTTCAAGGTATGCAACAGATGAAATATATAACTTACTTTTCTATTATTACTAAACTCACTTACATTGTTTTAATATTTACTTTTGTAAAAAATAGCTCTGATTATTTACTTGTGCCTTTATTTAACAGTGTTAGCGCGATTGGAAGCGGGGTTTTAACATTCTTAATCAGCGTTTATAATTTTAAATTAAAAATTTATATTCCGTCGTTTGAAAAGATAAAATTTTATTTAATAGACGGATGGTATGTTTTTTTATCGCAGGTAAGTATGCAGTTGTTTAACTCAGCAAATATTTTACTATTAGGATTGTTAGCTGATAATAAATCAGTAGCTTACTTCGCTGGTGCTGATAAAATTATAAAGGCATTTAATTATTTAGCTGTTCCTATTGTAAACGCTATATTTCCTTATGTCGGTGGTTTATTTAAGCGCTCAAAAAATGAAGCATTTAAATTTTTAAAAGTTATTATAAGAACTTTTGCGCCTATTTTTTTAACTGTTTCCCTGTTTATTTTTATTTTCTCTGAAAAAATTTGTATTGTTTTTTTGGGTGAAGAATTTACAAATTCTTCTGCAGTTTTAAGAATTTTATCTCTAGTTCCCTTTTTTGTTTTTATGAATAACATTTTTGGCACTCAAATCCTTATCAATCTCGGATGTAAAAGAAATTATGCTATGGTTTTTATTATAAGTGGTGTGTTTAACATTGTTTTAATAATGTTGTTAGTTTGGAAATTTAAATATATCGGAGTCGCTATATCATCTTTTTTCGCTGAATTTATTGTCGTATCTGGAATGTATTATTTTGCAAAAAAGGAAGGATTTAAAATTTTATGAGAAGTGTAGCTATAATTTTGCCAGGGTTATCTTTTTTTCCTATAGGCGGATATAAGGTTATGTATGAATACGCAAAGAGGTTAGCAAGACTGGGATATAAGATTACTATATATTACCCAGAAAGATTATCTTATATAAAAAGGGGACTTGTTAGAATTTCAATTAAATTTTTACGTTCACACCTTACTCCTTATTGGAAATGGTATAATTTTGAAGAGATGAACGAGAAGATAAAACATATTCAAGTTTACAAACTTAAAAGGGAAGAAATTGAAAAACATGATCTAGTATTTGTTACATCGGTTGAAACTGCTTATGAAGTTAAAAGATTAGAAATATCAAAGCCGGTTCTATATTTCATTCAACATTTTGAAAATTGGAGATTAAGTGATACTGATTTGATTAGATCTTATCATTTTGGATTTTATAATCTTGTGATATCAAGGTGGTTAAAAGAAAAAGTTGAATCTGCGGATGCCAAGGTATCTTTAGTATTACCAAATGGAATAGACACAAATATTTTTAGGATTATTATTAAACCTGAGCATAGAGATGATAAAACAGTTATGATGTTGTATCACGAATTGAAATGGAAGGGAAGTTGGGAAGGAATAGAATCTTTAAAAATGTTAAAAGATAAATTCCCTGATTTGAAAGTTACATTATTTAGCGTTTTCAAACGCCCGGCAAAGTTACCCGAATGGATTAATTTTGTAAGAAATCCTAAATTAAACGACCTAGTAAAACTATATAACCAACATGCAATTTTTTTAAGTCCCAGTTATTCGGAAGGTTTTTCATTGCCTTCAGCTGAAGCGATGGCTTGTGGGTGTGCTTTGGTGGCAACAAATAGTGGTGGAGTTATGGAGTATGCGCAAAATGGCAAAAATGCGGAAATTTTATCTTCCCCTCCAAATCCAGAAGAAATAGCTAATGCTATTGAAAAAATAATTCTTGACAAGGAGAGAAGAGTTAAATTGGCTTATGAAGGGAATAAAACTATACAGCAAAATTTCTCTTGGGATAGAAGTGTTGATACGCTTGATAAATTTATCAAAAGTTTAGCAAGATAATGAATCAAGAGGTAAAAATTTTCTCAAGCGCTTCAATTTATAAGCTGATCTTAAGTTTGCTAATTTTTAGCATGCAATTTGAAACGATTCCCTTGCCACTCAAAGTTCAAATAGCGCCATTGACTGGAATTTTTGTGATTTTATTTTTTGTTTTTACGCTCGACTATATTTATATAACTCCTCTTTTCTCCATGTTTCTTCTATGGTTTGCTTTTGGCTTATTACATTCTACTGTATTGCTTGTTATTGATTTATTGTTAAATTTTAATGGTGAACCTTTGAGGTTTTTATCTTGGCTTAGGCAAATAATTACATTTATAATTGGAGCGCTTATATTTTGGAGCTTTAGATATTTTATTAAGTTTTCAAATGAGAAAAATTTATGTTATGCAGTGGCTGTTTTATCTTTGCCATCTCTTATCTTAGGGTTTATCAACGCTTTATGGGGGTTATTTAACTTATCGGTTTTGGGGAAAATTGTTATTTTTTTGCGAAAAACTTTTGCCCCATATGGCTTTATATCAAACCTCAGATCTTCGGGTTTTTCGCTTGAACCATCAACATTTTCAGGGTATCTTGTCTTAATTGTTTTTCCATTTGCGCTTTTAATGCGTAAATATAACAAATATCTATCTAATTTTGTTTTTATCTTAGCCTTAATCTCATTCATTTGGACTTTCAGTTTATCTGGTTTCATACTGATTTTCATGACATCATTTTTAGGTTTTATATTTTTCCCTAAACGCCGAAGGGTATTTTTCTTAATTTTTATTATTATTGTGTTCCTTTTTATTGGGGTAGTTTATTTATTTTCCTGGAGTCAAATTGTTAGACACATAAGCTTTATTGAAACAGGAAAAACGAATATATCAATAACTGATAGATTCTATAGCACGTTTGGACCTTTTTTAAGAACTTTTTCTTCTTTTGTTATAATTGGATATGGAATAGGTGGTGTTAGTTTCCATTTTCGTGATATCTTGCCAGAAAATATCTATCATGAAATAATAAGGTCTGGAATTCGTTGGAAGGAATTTGCAAATGTCGGAACCTTGATTGGAAGGGTATATAGTGAAATGGGTTTAATTGGCTTTATACTATTTATATTAATGTTATACATTGGAATCTATCAGGGCAAAGAAATTTTAAAGCGTATGCAAGATTATGATAAGGAATTTTACTCAATCTCTTTAATTATGTTGATTGCTTCAATTTTAAGTTTATTTTATCTTTTTGGTTCCTATCACAACCCATATTTTTGGTTTTGGTTAGCTATTTTAGATAAAAAATTTCATGAGATTTCAAACAATGCGAATTTATGTCATAATCGTAAATTACAATAAGTATATTGAAACTATAAGGGCTGTTGAATCTGTATTAGTATCAAATATGAGTGATAAATATGATTTGAATATTTTGTTGATTGATAATAGCGAATCAGAGGATTATTTCAATTACCTAAGTGCTTATTTTTTTAATAAACCTGGGATTTTTGTCCTTAAAAATCCTAAAAATTTAGGTTTTGCCAAAGCAGTTAATATAGGTATAAATATAGCACTTAAGGATGGCTTTGACTATATTCTTTTGCTAAATAATGATGCCTATCTTGATAAGAATTGTTTGTCAAAGCTTATAGATTTTGCTAATCAAATAAATGAAATTGGTTTGTTATCTCCCACTATTTTTTATGCTCTTGATCCAAATAGAGTTTGGAGCTCTGGTGGATATTTTGATATGTTTTTTAGCCGAATAAAAATGCTATTAAAAAATAAAATCGTTTCTAAGGAAGAGTTGTGTAAAACCGCTCCTCAATTTGTTGATTTCATTTCCGGCTGTGTTATGTTAATTAAAAAAGAAATAATTGAAAAGGTTGGTTTGCTTGATGATAGATTTTTTCTTTATAATGAGGATTTAGATTATTGTTTAAGAGTCAAATCACAAGGTTTTAAAATAGCCTATGTTCCCAGTGCATTTGCATTTCATGAGATTAATATAGTTAAAGATAGAACAAATTATTTCACTATGTATCACCTTGCTAAAAGTAGCGTAATGCTTAGAAAAAAGCATTTTTCAAAGTTATATTATTACTACTACTTAATTTTACATTTTTTTCTTTTCACGCCGTTTAGGTTTTTTCAAATATTTAAAGGCAGCAGGAGTTTTAAAAGTGTTTTATTCTGGCTGAAAGGAACACTGGATGGAATAAGGTTCAAAATTTAATTTTAATAAGTTATGAAGATATTAATTGTAACTACAAGGTTACCATTTCCACCATATAAGGGTGATAAACTTCGGATTTTTAACCTTGCTAAATACCTTGCTAAAAGAAATCAAGTTAAAATTGTTTCTATAATAAAAAGTAAAAAAGAAGCAAGATATGTTGATGAACTATCAAAATATAAAATTGAGGTTGTACCAGTTTACCTGCCTTTGTGGAAGAGATTATTTAACATCATTTTAGGGGTATTCAGGCGTGAACCTTTGCAAGTTTTATGGTTTTATTCTAAGAAGATGAAGATAGTAATAAAGAAGTTGATAAATGATAGTAAGCCAGATGTTGTTTTTTATTGTTTAATAAGAGGAGCACAATATTTTGACGAAAATTTTAGTAAGGGAATACTTAATGTTCTTGACTTAATTGACGCTATTTCTTTGTATTTGTATAGATTTTATAATGTTGAAAAAAAACCTATAAAGCGATTTTTGATCTTTAGGGAGTTTAAACGGGTTCTATCTTATGAGAAAATAGCGGAAAAATTTGATGTTTCTTTTTTATGCTCAAGTTTTGACATGGAATACCTTAAATCTAACGGAATAAATGCTAATTTTAAGGTAATTTATAATGGTATTAACGAAAGTTTTTTTGAAATTAAAGGCGATGTTATATATGATCCGAAGCGAATTGCTTTTATAGGTAATCTTTCATACTTTCCTAACTTAGATGCTATTTACTTTTTTGTTCGTGAGATATTACCTTATATTCTGGAAAAAGAACCAAATGCTAAATTTTATATTGTTGGTAAAAATCCTCCTTTAAGGATAAGGATGATGGCTTCCAAGAATATAATAGTAACCGGATTTGTGGAAGATATAAAATATGAATATCTTAAGAGCGCTTTAATTGTCGCTCCGATAAGATTTGGAGCAGGAATGCAGAATAAAATTATAGAAGCCATCGCATTAGGAGTACCTGTAGTTACAACTACTTTGTCTTTAAATGGTCTACCACCAGAATTAAAAGAGTTTGTTTTTGTGGCTGATCAGCCTGAGGAGTTCGCTACCCGAGTTATTGAAATTTTGAATAACCCTAAAATTAGATTTCATCTACATGAAGTTAAAAATGTGGTTAAAAAAGTTTTAAGCTTGGATATTATAGGTCAAGAGCTTGAAAATTACTTAGCAAATATGTTAAGAAACAAGACTAAAGAAATTTAAAGATGTCAAAGAAAACTGACAAATTATTGGTAATTTTTACTGATGTTTTAATGCTGGTTATAGTATGGTTTAGTTATTATCAAATTCGTGTTGAGAGCGGGTTATTCTCTTACTATGTTAAGCCTGAGTTTTTTGTTCCAATGATTGCGATTACACTTTATTGGGTTATCTTGTTTTGGTTGTTTGGGTTATATCAATCTTGGTATGCAAAATCAAGATTGGATGAAATAATTACGATTTTAAAAGCTATAACTTTCGGCGTTGCGTTTCTTTTCTTTGCAATTTTCATTGATGATATTTCAACAAATTCGCCAGCAAATTCAAGATTGTTGATTTTGATTTATTGGGTTTTAATGATCTTCTTTGTATCCTCTGGGCGACTTGCGATAAGGACATTTCAAAGAAAATTACTTGAAAAAGGGATCGGTGCGAGGAATACCTTGATCGTTGGGTTTAATGAAAAAGCAAAAGAATTATTGGATTTGTTAATGAAATATCCAGCACTTGGACATAAGGTAGTTGGCTTTGTAAGGACAGATAAAAGGAAAGGAGGGGAATATAAGGGTGTGAAAGTTTTGGGGACAAGCGATAAGATCAATGAAATTATAAGAAAATTTGAAGTTAAGGAGATTATTTTTGCGCTTGATTCGGGTGAACATGATAAGCTTCTTGAGTTGATCGGAATATGTGATGAGGAGGTTAATTTTAAAATCGTTCCCGACCTTTACGATGCTATAAGCGGACAGGCGAGGACAAATCAAATTTATGGGTTTCCTCTCATTGAGATAATGCCAGAGATAATGAAACCTTGGGAAAAAGTTGCTAAAAGATTAATTGATATTATTGTTTCGCTGATAGTTCTAATCTTGGGTTTGCCGATATGGCTTTTGGTGGCAATTTTGATAAAAATTGATTCAAAGGGACCGGTAATTTATAAACAAGAAAGGGTTGGAAAAGATGGTAAAATTTTCACACTATATAAATTTAGGTCAATGTTTGAGAATGCTGAGGCTTTGACTGGACCGACATGGGCAACTAAAAATGATCCGAGGGTTACAAGGGTTGGAAGAATTTTGAGGAAACTTCATCTTGATGAAATACCGCAGTTTTTTAATGTTTTGAAAGGAGATATGAGCTTAATTGGTCCAAGACCTGAGAGACCTGTTTTCGTTGAGAGACTTTCAAAGGAAATCCCACTTTATAAAAGAAGGTTAAAAGTTAAACCTGGCATAACAGGGTGGGCTCAAGTGAAATATAAATATGATGAATCAATTGAAGATGTTAAGAAAAAACTTCAATATGATCTCTTTTACATTGAAAACATGTCTCTTCGGATGGATTTTAAAATAATTGCCTATACGATTTTGCATATATTTTCTGGTAAAGGTCAAACCTAAAGGAGAACTTTATGGAGGTTCCAATTTTTACTCCCGTTAGGCAGTATATGAACTTGAAAGAAGAAATTGATTTAGCTATTCAAAAAATTTTGAGCAAGGGCAATTTTATACTTGGTGATGAAGTGAGAGAGTTTGAAGAAAGTGTTGCTCAATATCTTGGTGTTAAGCATGCAATTGGAGTTGCTTCGGGGACAGATGCGCTTCAAATTGCTTTGATGGCAATTGGTTTAAAACCTGGCGATGAGGTTATAACGACGCCATTTACATTTGTTGCAACCGCTGAAGCGATTGTCTTACTCGGTGGGAAACCCGTTTATGTTGATATTGATGAAAGAACATATAACTTAAATCCGGATTTAATTGAGGAAAAAATAACTGAAAAAACCAAAGCAATTATACCAGTTCACCTTTATGGGCAACCTGCAGAGATGGATAAAATCCTTGATATTGCCAGAAGGTATAATCTCTATGTGATTGAAGATTCAGCACAGGCGCTTGGCTCTGAATATAAAGGTAGAAAAGTTTGCACCTTTGGGGATATTGCATGTATAAGTTTTTTCCCAACGAAAAATCTTGGAGCTTTTGGCGATGCGGGGATGATTACAACAAATAATGATGAACTCGCTGAAAAGATAAAAATGATAAGAGTTCACGGCTCAAAGATAAAATACAATCATGAAATCATTGGCTTTAACAGCCGACTTGATACAATTCAAGCAGGCATACTCCTTGTCAAATTGAAATACCTTGATATTTGGAATGAGAGAAGGATTGAAATAGCTAAAAGATATAATGGGGCGTTTAAAGATGTTGGCGATATCGTTATACCTTATTCAGAGCCTTATAACAAACACATATATCATCAATATACCATAAGAACAAAGCATCGTGATGAACTTGCTCAATTTTTAAAGGAGAAAGGAATTCAAACCGCTGTTCATTATCCAATTCCGCTTCACCTTCAAAGAGCGTTCTCAAACCTTGGATATAAACAAGGCGATTTCCCGATTTCAGAGCGATGCTCAAAGGAAGTACTATCTCTTCCAATGTTTCCTGAGTTAAAGGATGAAGAGATTGATTATGTGATTGAGTCAATAAGAGAGTTTTTCAAAATAAAGGGTTAATCATCAATGCGAATTCTTGTTATCATTCCAACTTATAATGAAGCAGATAATATAGGGAATTTGATTCCACGGGTTTTGCAACAAGAAGAATTTATCCCGTCATCTGGAAGAATTGATGTCCTTGTGGTTGATGACAACTCTCCCGATGGAACTGCTGAGGTGGTAAAGAAGTTGCAGAAGGAATATGTTGGGAGAGTTCATTTAATTGAAAGACCAGGAAAGCTTGGACTTGGAACAGCTTATGTTGAAGGTTTTAAATTTGCTCTGAAAAATGGATATGATTTTGTCTTTGAAATGGATGCCGATCTTTCTCACGATCCCAAAGAGATACCTAACATTTTGAAAGGTGCACTTGATAGTTATGATATTGTGATCGGCTCAAGATATTCACATGGGGTTTCGGTTATGAATTGGCCTATGAGCAGGGTTTTGTTAAGTTATTTTGCGAATGCTTACGCCAGGAAGCTGACCGGCGTCCCCGTTAAAGATTTGACGAGTGGATTTAAATGTATTTCAAGGAGGGTTCTTGAAAAAATTGACCTTAATAAGATAAGGTCAAATGGTTATGCTTTTCAAATAGAGTTGACCGTTAAAGCGTATTATGAGGGCTTGAAAATCGCAGAACACCCTATAATTTTCTTTGAGCGAAGATCTGGTATATCAAAGATGAGTAAGAAGATCATTTTTGAAGCTTTTTTTATGGTGATCAGGCTCGCCTTTTTGAGAATTTCAAAATTTTTCAAAAGGAAGAAAGGTGGAAGTTGAACTTTCCATAATTATTGTAAATTACAATGTTAAAGATTTCCTTGAGAATGCCCTTATATCAATTAAAAAGGCTATAGCTGACATAAAGGCTGAGATTTTCGTTGTTGATAACGCAAGCGAAGATGGTAGCGTTGAAATGGTCAGGCAAAAATTCCCTGATGTTAAGTTGATCGTGAATGATAAAAATCTTGGGTTTGCTCGGGCAAATAATCAGGCATTAAAACTTGCAAAAGGCAAGTATATACTTTTGATAAACCCCGATACAATAGTTCAGGAAGATACATTTAAAGTTTTAATTTCCTTCCTTGAATCTCATCCCGAGTGTGGTATGGTTGGTTGTAAGATTCTTAATCCAGATGGCACACTCCAACTTGCTTGTAGAAGAAGTTTTCCAACGCCATGGGTTGCATTTACAAAAATGGCTGGTTTATCCGCTTTGTTTCCGAAAAGTAAAATCTTCGCAAGGTATAATTTGACTTATCTTGATCCTGATGAGATAACTGAAGTTGATGCTGTAAGTGGTTCGTTTATGATGATAAGAAGAGAGGTTTATGAGCAAGTTGGTGGGCTTGATGAGGACTTCTTTATGTATGGGGAAGATATTGATTGGTGTTATAAGATCAAAAAAGCTGGATGGAAAATTTACTATGTCCCTTTAACACAAATAATTCATTTCAAAGGGGAGAGCACAAAACGAAGTAATATAGATGAGATACGGGTTTTTTATGATGCAATGAGAATTTTTGTTAAGAAGCATTATAAGGAGTTTGCTTTGCTTGGTCTAATCTTGAAGTTAGGAGTTTTCATCCGTGGTTTTATCGCAATGATTGGGAAATTTATGAAAAATTATTGGGATATGATAGTTGATATATTTGTTGTTTTGATCTCTTTCATGGTTGGTGAACTTGTTAGGTTTAATGCAATTTTCGCCCTTCCAAGATATGCTTATCCTGAGGTTTTGATCATCCCACCATTGGTGGTATGGTTTTCACTTTATTCTTTTGGGGTTTATACGAATAGAAAGTTTTCAATTGGGTATAGTTTGGTTGGGGTATGGTTTTCGTCTCTAATTTTATCTTCGTTGACATTTTTCATAAAGCAGTATGCCTTCAGCAGAATGATTGTCCTTGTGATGACAGTTTTAAATACGATTTTAATTCCTGGATGGAGGTTGTTCTTAAGGATTCTTGGGCGAATACCGTTTGTGAATATAAGTATAATTGCAAGGAGGGTTTTAATAGTCGGGGCGGGCGAGAGCATTGTTTCAGTTATCAGGAAGCTAAGGAAAAGAACAAGTGAAAATATAAAATTGGTTGGGATAGTTGACTATGACTTGAAAAAGGTCGGGGAGAAAATTGATGGGGTTAAAATAATAGGAAGCATAAGTGCGATTGATAAGATAATTCGTGAGGAAAGAATTAACGATGTCATTTTTATAAGCGGGGAATTGCCTTATTCGGAGATGCTTTCAATAATAAATCGTGTCAAAGATAAAAGCGTTAATTTCAAACTTATTCTTACTGGTTCTGATTTGATTTTGAGCAAAGCAAGTATTGACTCAATTGATGATATCCCCATACTTGATATTGATTATAACATCAACAAGTTTTTGAATAGGCTTTCAAAGAGGGTTTTTGATGTTTTTTTCACGGTTCCACTTTTGATTTTTATTTATCCCTTGGTATATTTTAAAAAAATCTTTAGCAAAAGGATTGGAGAATTTGAAAGTAAAATTTTGCTTTTGCCTGAAGTTTTGATGGGAAAGTTGAGCTTGGTTGGACGCCCTCTTGATTCTCCAGATTGGCAAAGTTATCTCGGGAAAAAAGGTTTAACAGGAATAGTTCAAATATCTGATCCCGATAATCTTACTTCGGAAGAGATTGAGAGGTTGAATATCTTTTATGCGCGGAATCAATCGTTAGCACTTGATATTGAAATTTTAATCAGAACTTTCATACGATTGATTTCAAATAAAAAGAAGAATTGAATATGCCTAAATTTATCCTTGACTTTGAGAAGCCAATAATTGAGCTTGAGCAAAAAATTGAGGAAATGAAAAAATTTGCCAATAGCGGTGGGGTTGATTTAAGTGATGAGATAAGAAAACTTGAGAACAAAGTTGAGGAATTAAAGAAAAACATTTATTCAAACTTAACACGCTGGCAAAAGGTTCAAATCGCAAGACATCCAGATAGACCATATCCGCTTGATTATATTTATCTTATGATGAGTGATTTCGTTGAATTGCATGGTGACAGATGTTTTGGCGATGATAAGGCTATGATAGGTGGGTTTGCGAAGCTTGAGAATAGAACAGTTATGGTCATAGGGACACAGAAGGGGAGGGATACAAAGTCAAATCTTTATAGAAATTTTGGCATGCCACATCCTGAGGGATATAGGAAAGCTTTGAGGTTAATGAAGCTTGCGGAAAAATTTAATAAGCCAGTTATAACTTTAATTGATACCCCTGGAGCATATCCAGGAATAGGTGCAGAGGAAAGGGGACAAGCTGAAGCGATTGCGAGAAATTTGTTTGAAATGTCAAAGCTTCAAGTTCCGATAATTGTCGTTATAATAGGTGAAGGCGCAAGCGGTGGAGCACTTGGCATTGGTGTTGGTGATAGGGTTTTGATGCTTGAACATGCGTGGTATTCAGTCATTGCTCCGGAATCATGCTCAAGTATTCTATGGAGGAGCTGGGATTACAAAGAACAAGCAGCAGAACAGCTAAAACTTACAGCTCAGGATTTGATTAAACTTGGCGTGATTGATAGAATTGTTCCTGAACCACTTGGCGGAGCACATCGTGATCATAAGGAATCTGCAAGGATTTTGAAAGAAATTTTGATTGAGGAACTTAATGAACTTTCAAAAATCAAGCCCAAAAAACTTGTTGAAATGAGAATTGAAAAATATAGAAAAATGGGGTTCTGGGAAGAATGATAAAGCATATTTTTAAAGTCAGAGTTAGGTATTCGGATACTGACCAAATGAGATTTGTCTATCATGCGAAGTTTTTTGAGTATTTTGAGTGGGCGAGAACAGAGCTTTTAAGGGATTATGGTTTGCCATATAGTGAAATTGAAAAGATGGGTTATTTAATTCCTGTGCTTGAGGCGTATGCAAAGTTTAAAAAGCCAGCTTATTACGACGATTTGTTAAGAATTGAAACATATATGAAAGAAATTCCAAATTTGAAATTTCGGCTTGAATATGAGGTTTATCGTGATATTGATGATGAGCTAATCGCTGAAGGATATACAGAACATGTTTTCCTTGACGCGAAATCATATAAACCAGTTAAACCTCCAGATGTTTTTATGAACTTTGTGCTTGAACAATTCAAGTCGTGCAAAAACAAAAAATGTTAATTTTATGTTTGATAAGGAACTCTTAAAAATTCTTGCATGTCCCAAATGTAAAGGTGATCTTGAATATATTGAAGAGCCTGAATCGCTTGTTTGCAAGAAATGCAATAAGGTTTATGAAATAAAGGATGGAATTCCAATTTTGATAATCGGTGAAGAAAACGATGATTAAAAAGTTGAATGAGAAAGAGGTGAGATGAAAAATTTTTCCGTTGAAGAGCAAATAACTGAAATCGTGAAAAGAGCTCTTATTGAAGATATCGGATATGGTGATATAACAACGATTTCTGTAATAGGTGATGATTTTATTGAGGCAAGTGCTGAATTTCTTGTTAAGGATGCAGGTGTAATTGCTGGGATGGATGTTGTATGGATTGTGTTTAAGACCATTAATCCGAATTTAAGTTTTGTTCCGAATGTTATGGATGGGGACTTTGTAAAAAATGGGGATATTATAGCATTTGTGAGTGGGGATGCGAAAAGTATTTTAACATCGGAGAGAGTTGCACTTAATTTTTTGCAGAGGATGAGCGGGATTGCGACTTTGACGAGGAAGTTTGTTGAAGCTGTTAAGGGGACAAAGGCTAAGATAACAGATACAAGAAAAACTGCTCCAGGACTTCGGTTGATTGATAAACTTGCTGTTGAAATCGGTGGTGGTGTGAATCACAGGTTTGGATTATATGATATGATTTTGATAAAGGATAATCATATAGCAATTGCGGGTGGAGTTGAAAGAGCGATAGAAAGATGTTTGAAATATGTCAAGGAGAAAAACATTGATGTAAAAATTGAAGTTGAAGCACAGAATCTTGAGGATGTGAAAAAAATTTTGAAATATGAGGAGATAGATAGGATTTTGCTTGATAATTTTAGCATTGATGACTTGAGGAGAGCGGTTGATTTAATAAATGGTAAACTTGAGATTGAAGCGTCTGGTGGGATTACGCTTGAAAATGTCCGTCAAATAGCTGAGGCTGGGGTTGATTATATATCAATTGGAATGCTAACTCATTCACCAAAGGCGCTTGATATTTCACTTGAAATAAAAATTTAAATTTTATGGAGATAATTTCTGATTTCCTTGTTATTGGAAGTGGAATTGCTGGTTTGTTTTACGCTTTAAAAGTTGCTGAATATGGTCGGGTTGTTATAGTTACAAAGAAAGAAAAGGCGGAATCAAACACAAATTACGCTCAAGGTGGTATCGCTTCTGTTTTTTCCCCTGATGATTCATATGAACTTCACATTCAGGATACCTTAAATGCGGGGGCGGGATTGTGTAAGCGTGAGGCTGTTGAGATTATGGTGCGTGAGGGACCGAAAAAAGTTGAAGAGTTAATTCAAATCGGGGTTGAATTTACGAGGACTCAAAACGGTAGGCTTGACCTTGGAATGGAAGGGGGACATTCAAGAAAAAGAATTGTCCATGCAAAAGATTTAACAGGTAGGGAAATTGAAAGGGCGCTCCTTGAGAAAGTTTTAAGCCATCCAAATGTTGAGTTATTTGAGCATCATGTGGCGATTGATTTAATTACGGAACATCACTTGGTTGGAATTGATAAAAGCAAAAAACTTGATAACATACATTGTTGGGGAGTTTACGCTCTTGATGTAAAAACTGGGCAAGTGAAAAAGTTTCTTTCAAAAGTTACAATTCTTGCAACGGGTGGGCTTGGACAAGTTTATCTTCATACAACAAACCCTGCTATAGCAACCGGTGATGGCGTTGCAATGGCTTATAGAGCTGGAGCTAAAATAGGAAATATGGAATTTATTCAGTTTCATCCAACGACGCTTTATAATTCAGGCTCACCAGCTTTTTTAATATCAGAAGCTGTGCGAGGATTTGGTGGAGTTTTGAGGACAAAAAGGGGTGAAGATTTTATGAAAAAATATGACCCACGGGGTTCACTTGCACCACGAGATATAGTTGCAAGAGCGATTGATACAGAGCTTAAGAAATCGGGCGATGAATTTGTCTATCTTGATTTAACTCATCTTGACCCCGACAAAGTTAAAGATAGATTTCCGCATATTTATGAGAAATGCCTTGAGTTTAAAATTGACATCACAAAAGAACCGATCCCAGTTGTTCCAGCAGCACACTATTCATGTGGTGGAGTTGTCACTGATTTGTGGGGGAGAACATCAATAGTTGGACTTTATGCAGCTGGAGAAACTGCAATGACAGGAGTTCATGGAGCGAATCGTCTTGCGAGCAATTCACTTCTTGAGGCGCTTGTCTTTTCGGATAGAGCAGCAATTGATTCAATTAGATTTGTTAAGGAAAACTTTTTCAAGTTTCCTGATATACCAGACTGGGTTGATACAGGTGTATTCAATATGGAGGAATGGATTTTAATTTCACACGATAAAAGAGAAATTCAACAGTTGATGTGGGATTATGTTGGAATTGTCCGTTCAACTTTACGACTTGAGCGAGCAAAAAGAAGAGTTGAATTAATTGCAAATGAAATTGAGGAATTTTATAAAAAGACAAAAGTAACAGCAGATATTGTTGAATTACGAAATCTTGCTACCGTTGCGCTTTTAATAATTCGTTCTGCGCTGATGAGGAAAGAAAGCCGAGGACTGCATTATACTACAGATTATCCATACCGTGACGATGAAAACTGGCTTAAAGATACGATAATTCAAGACATTCGGATATGAACGAAAAATTTTTATTTTGTTTCCATTTTTTGTTAAATTTGAACGAAGATAAAAAAACAATTTTTTTCAATAGTGCCCGCTTGTGTGCAAATAGAAACTAACAGCCTGTTGAATATTTATAATTTAAAGAGATGAACGATAAATCTTATGAGTTCAAAAATTAAATTTGGAGTCATCGTTTTCCCAGGTTCAAATTGTGACCACGATACTTATTATGTTTTGAAGAAGGTTTTTGCACAGGATGTTAAGTTTATCTGGCATAAAGAATCTTCAGTTGGCGATGTTGATGTTGTGATATTACCAGGTGGATTTTCCTACGGTGATTATTTAAGACCTGGTGCGATTGCGAGATTTTCTCCAGTGATGAATGATGTGAAAAGATTTGCAAAGCGTGGTGGTAAAGTTATGGGGATTTGTAACGGTTTTCAGGTTCTAGTTGAAGCCGGGCTTTTGCCAGGAGCTTTGTTAAGAAATGCATCGTTAAGGTTCGTTTGCAAATTTGTCTATGTCCGTGTTGAAAATAACAACACATTATTTACATCGTTGTGCGAAAATGGCGAGGTTTTGAAACTTCCGATTGCGCACGGAGATGGGAATTATTATGTTGATGATGAAACATTGAAGAAGTTAATAGATAACGGTCAGGTAGTTTTCAGATATTGTGATAAAAATGGTAATGTCATAGATGAAGCAAATCCAAATGGTTCTGTTTATAATATCGCTGGGATAATAAATGAGGAAGGAAATGTTCTTGGAATGATGCCACATCCTGAGAGATGTTCTGAACCAGTGCTTGGTTGCACGGATGGTGCGAAGATCTTTAATTCCTTGATTTATTCGTTATCACTTGCGGAGGAATTTTTGAGCAAATAATTTTTTGATAAGCTCACAAAAACCTGCTGGACAGTAACTTTGAAAGATATGAGTTCAAAAAAATAAAAAAAGGTGAATTGTCATGTTTGGGCTTGGGTGGCAGGAATTACTTTTAATTTTGATTGTCCTTTTAATACTTTTTGGAGGCAAGCGACTTCCCGAGCTTGCGCGTGGGCTTGGTAGTGGTATAAAGGAATTTAAAAAAGCCCTGCGTGAAGAGGAACCGCAGAATGAAAAACCCAAAGAAATTGAACAGAAAACCGAAAAGAAGGAGTGATCCTAAAATTAAAGCGATGTTGGGGGTGCTTTTATGTTTGACAATATTGGGTTTGGAGAACTGCTGGTAATTGCTTTGTTTATTTTAATTTTTTTCGGTCCTAAAAAAATACCTGATATAGCAAGAAGTTTGGGAAAAGCGGTTCGTGAATTTAAAAAGGCAATGCAAGATGTTCAAAGTGAAATCCAAAGTGTCACGGGTATTGACCTAAATTCCGACCTAAATTTAACATCTCCACAAAGCGAAGTTAAGTCTGTTAATGAGACAACGATAGATGATTTGAAATTTGTAAAAGATGCTCAACCTGCTGAAACAAATCAAATTGCAAGCATTGAGACAGCTAAAAATGACCGAGATAAAATCTATCCGAAGAAAAAGGACAGGAGAACAAGTAGAAAAAAGAAAAGCGGTATACGGATGAAAACAAAATCAAAGAGAAGATGAGCAAAGTAAAAAAATTTGATGTTTTAACCTACGATCAAATAAGGGAAAAACTTCTGTCGGGGGAAACAACCTGTGAATCAATCGTTAAAAAATACCTTGAAAAAATTAAAAAATATCAAAATCTAAATGCTTTCTTAAGCGTTTTTGAAGAAAAAGCAATCAAAAAAGCGGTTGAAATAGATGAAAAAATTAAATCTGGAACAGCAGGAAAACTTGCTGGGATGGTTATCGCAATCAAAGATAACATCTGTGTTAAAGATGAAAGATGCACCTGTGCCTCAAAAATACTTGAAAATTTTATCTCGCTTTACAATGCAACTGCTGTTGAGCGACTTCTTAAAGAGGATGCAATTATCATAGGGAAGACTAATCTTGATGAATTTGCTATGGGGTCATCAACTGAAAATTCATATTTTGGACCAACTTTAAATCCATATGATGAGGAAAGAGTGCCAGGTGGGTCAAGTGGTGGAAGTGCGGTTGCTGTTGCAGCTGGGCTTTCAACAACTGCTCTCGGATCTGATACTGGTGGTTCAATAAGACAACCAGCAGCGTTTTGTGGCGTTTATGGTTTAAAACCAACTTATGGAAGGGTGTCAAGATTCGGGCTTGTGGCTTTTGCTTCTTCATTTGATGTAATTGGTCCGTTTGGGAATTCAACAAAAGATGTAGCGCTTGTTTTGCAAGTGATAGCTGGACATGATGAAAACGATTCAACCTCAGCAAATATGCCCGTGCCTGATTATTTAAGTTATCTTGATAAAGATGTTAAAGGTTTGCGTGTTGGAATCCCTGTTGAATATTTCTCGGAGGGTTTGGAAGATGAGATAAAGGAAGCAATTGAAAAGCAAATTGACTTTTTGAGAGAAAATGGAGCAATCATTGAAAAAATTTCATTACCGCATACCGAATACAACATCCCAACCTATTATATACTTGTCACAGCTGAAGCCTCATCAAACCTCGCACGCTATGACGGCGCAAGATATGGATATCGCTCCCCAAATGCTAAAAGTTTATATGAAATGTATGTCAAGTCAAGAAGCGAAGGCTTTGGTCCAGAGGTTAAAAGGAGAATCATGCTTGGCACTTATGTTTTATCCGCTGGATATTATGAGGCATACTATCGCAAAGCTCAAAAAGTAAGAAGGTTAATAAAGGAAGATTTTGATAGGGCTTTTGAAAATGTTGATGTTATAATTACTCCAACATCCCCAACCACAGCTTTCAAAATCGGCGAAAAAACCGATGACCCTTTAAAAATGTATCTTTCTGATATTTACACTGTTTCTGTAAATCTTGCGGGTGTCCCAGCGATAAATGTTCCAGTCGGTTTTGATAGCAAAGGTTTGCCTATAGGAATGCAGATAATAGGACGACAATTTGATGAAGGAACGATCTTAAGAGTTTCGGATTTTTTGGAGAAAAATTACAAAGTCTAAGCTATGACCAAAATTTACAAACTTTTTGAGGATAACGAGATTATTGAAAAGATAAAAGTTAAACTTCCAATTATGTTTCAAATCGCTGAGCAGGAGATAAGTCGTGGCGGTAAAGTTGGAATGGAGGTAGGCACTATAAGAGAGCAAATCATTATTGCACTTTTAATGTATAAATTTGGTGAAGAAAATGTCATTCCTCCTGGGATAAATAGTTTTGAGGCAGATGTTAGGGTTTTTGATGAATTGATTTCAATAAAAACGAAAGAAGGGAAAGGGTTTAGCGGTGTAAAAATTATTTGGACCGTTGATTGGAGAAAAGTTGAGGAGTTTGTTAAGAATTATGAACCGCGTACCCATTTGATTTTTATTCAGATTAATTGGGGCGGAATAGGATATTTTTACTTTATCCCTTTGGAGGTCCAACAGGAAGTCTTTAAAAAATTGGGTAGGGAAGCTTATATGAAAATCCCTAAAAAAGGCACTAACCCAAGAGGGATTGAATTTTCTTCTAAAGCTCTTAGAATGCTTGTAGAGCATAACGGAACTAAAAAAATAGAAATTTTGTGGCTTAAATCTGAAAATATAAAAGTAAACCCATATAGAAGGTGGTTGGATATATGGAGCGAAAATTAAGGAAAACTATCACAAGTTCATTTGGAACTCGTGGAAGAGTCAATCATGACTCAACTCCATTTTATTCAAGTAGATTATATGCAAGTTTGCCCAAGGAGGAAAAAACGATTTATGTTGAGAATAAAATTTCACCTGAAAATTTGAATAAAATTTTTTGCAAATCAAGTGAGAATATGAGCGAACTTCCTGATTGCAGTGTTCATCTTATGGTAACATCTCCGCCTTATAATGTTGGGAAGGAATACGATGAAGATTTAACGCTTGAAGAATATAGGGAATTTTTAAAGAGAGTCTGGAAAGAAGTCAAAAGGGTTTTGGTTCCTGGTGGTCGTGCCTGTATAAATATAGCAAATCTTGGAAGAAAGCCATATTTGCCCTTACATGCTTTTATAATTGAAGACATGCTTGAACTTGGATTTTTAATGAGAGGTGAAATAATATGGAACAAAAGTGGTGGAGGTAGTCCTTCAACTGCATGGGGAAGTTGGTTATCGGCAAGGAACCCAACTCTTAGGGACCAGCACGAATATATACTTGTCTTTTCAAAAGACACTTTTACTCGTGAAAACCCACACAAAAGAAAAAGCACCATCACAAGGGAAGAATTTCTTGAGTTTACAAAAAGCCTTTGGAATTTTCCAGCAGAGTTGGCAACAAAAGTTGGACATCCAGCGCCTTTTCCTGTTGAACTACCTTATCGTTTAATTCAACTTTACACTTATGAAGGGGAAGTTGTCCTTGACCCTTTTATGGGGAGTGGAACAACCGCAATTGCAAGCGTAATGACAAATAGATATTATGTTGGCTATGAAATCAATAAAGATTATGTGAAACTTTCGGAACGAAGGTTAAAAAGTTTTTCTTTATCTTTTCAGCAAAAGTTATTATAAAAAAATTTGGGATTAAGAAATGGCAATACTTGTTGACAAAAGCACCCGTCTTGTGGTTCAAGGGATAACTGGTGGTGAGGGTTCATTCCACACAAGGCAGATGATTGAGTATGGAACAAATGTTGTTGCCGGTGTTGTCCCGGGTAAGGGCGGAACATTTTTTGATGACAAAATTCCAATTTTTAACACGGTACGTGAAGCGGTTGAAAAAGAAGGAGCCAACACTTCAATTATTTTTGTTCCAGCGCCATTTGCCCCTGATGCGATAATTGAAGCTGCTGACGCCGGGATAAAACTTATTGTCTGCATAACCGAAGGTATACCTGCAAAAGATATGATTCAGGTTTATGAATATCTCAAGCACACGAATTCACGGCTTATTGGACCAAACTGCCCCGGTGTCATCTCACCGGGTAAAGCCAAAGTTGGAATAATGCCTGGATTTATTCACAAGGAGGGAACAATTGGTGTTGTTTCAAGAAGTGGGACATTGACTTATGAAGCGGTGAAGCAACTAACAGAACTTGGCTTCGGTCAATCTACATGTGTTGGCATTGGCGGGGATCCTGTAATTGGGTCAAAGTTTACGGATATAATCAAACTTTTTAACGAGGACCCGGAAACGGAAGCAATCGTGATGATAGGCGAAATCGGTGGCACGGCAGAAGAAGAAGCAGCCGAATTCGTGAAGAATTATGTTGATAAGCCGGTTTTTGGATTTATTGCTGGCAGAACAGCTCCGCCAGGACGGAGAATGGGTCATGCTGGCGCAATTATTTCAGGTGGAAAAGGAACAGCGCAAGAGAAGATGAAAGCTCTTAGTGAAGCTGGAATTCATGTGATAGAAAATCCAGCTGTAATTGGAGAGACAGTGAAAAGAGTTCTGGGTGAAAAACCAAAGAAAAAAGTTTTTATCTTATCTTCTTCAAGGAAAGTGAAAAAGGTTCAAAAAAGCAACAAAGTAAAGAAATCAAATTATCGCAAAAAGAATGTATCAAAAACAAAATAAGGAATGAAATTTGCTTGAAAGAACGCTTGCCATTCTAAAGCCCGATTGCATAAGGAAAAATTTAATTGGTAAAGTCATCTCTCATATTGAGGAAGCAGGATTTAAAATCGTTGCCTTGAAAATGCTTAAATTAACCCCCGAACAAGCGAAAGCATTTTATTATGTTCATAGGGAAAAACCATTTTACAGTGATCTTGTCAATTTTATGACATCTGATAAAGTTGTTGTAATGGTGCTTGAGAAGGAAAACGCTGTTAACGATTTCAGGGAACTCATTGGTGCAACTGACCCGAAAGAGGCAAAGGAGGGGACGATAAGAAAACTATATGCGGATAATAAGCAGGAAAACATCGTTCATGGTTCTGATTCACCCGAAAATGCGAAAATTGAAATTTCGTTTTTCTTCCCAGAGAGCGAGTTAATTGCAAATCAAATGTAAATCAGCTGCCCGCGGGTTTTAACCCCGTGGGTTTTTTAATAATAAATCTATGAGAAAAATGAAAAAATTAATTATGCTAACTACCTTGCTTTTAAATCTAGCTTTCTCCCAAACCACCAGAGTTAAAACTGGAGCAGAGGTTTTCCTTGAGAGGTATCTTGAAATTGTAAAAGGGAAAAAAATCGGAATTGTTACGAATCACACGGGGGTTTTGCCAGATGGAAGACATATCGTTGATGTTTTAAACTCAATGCAAGATGTTAAAGTTGTTGCGCTCTTTGGACCTGAGCATGGGATAAGAGGAGAGGTCCCGGATGGTAAAAGTATTTCTCACGGCGTTGATACAAAAACTGGGATCAAAGTTTATTCTCTTTATGGTGAAGTTAAAAAACCAACGCCCGAAATGCTCAAAGATATTGATATTTTAATTTTTGACATTCAAGATGTTGGAGCAAGATTTTATACTTACATTTCAACTATGAGCTATTGTATGGAAGCCTGCGCAGAGCTTGGGAAAAAGTTTATCGTCCTTGATAAACCAAACCCAATTCGTGGTGTTTATATTGATGGTCCTGTTCTTGAGCCGAAATTTAGATCCTTTGTTGGACTTCATCCTATCCCGGTTGCACATGGTATGACGGTTGGGGAGCTTGCGAAGATGTTTAATGAAGAAGGATGGCTTGAAAATGGAGTAAAAGCTGATTTAACTGTAATAAAAATGGAAAATTACTCAAGAAAAATGTGGTTTGACCAAACTGGGCTTCCCTGGGTTAAACCATCCCCAAATATGATCTCACTTAAGACTGCTATTGTTTATACTGCAACATGTTTTATTGAGGGAACAAATGTATCAGAAGGAAGAGGAACGGAGCATCCGTTTGAGTGGATCGGGGCACCGTGGATAGATGCAGAAAACTTCGCAAGCGAACTTAATTCTTATAACCTCCCGGGTGTAAAGTTTGAACCGATTGAATTCACTCCAGTTGATATTGAAAAGGTTACAATTGACCCAAAATATGAGGGTCAAAAGTGTGCAGGTGTTTATTTAAATGTTTATGACCGTGAAAAATTTGAGCCAGTTAAAACTGCTGTTTATATCCTTTACACTTTGAAAAAAATGTATCCAAATTATTTCAAATGGAGAACATCAGGACAGGACAGGTTATGGGGCACCGACAGGATCAGATTGATGATTGATGAGGGTAAAAAACCCGAAGAGATAATAAAGTCGTGGGAAAGTGAATTGAAAAAATTCTTAAAAATCCGGGAAAAATACTTGCTTTACAACTAATATCACAACCTATGAGAAAGCGCAAACCGGAAACGATACTTGAAGAACTTGAAAAATTTGTCAGGAGCTTAGGAATAACCTTAAGATATGAACGTGGAGATTTTGAAGGTGGATATTGCGTTTTGAGGGAACAAAAAATGATAATTATAAATAAACTTGCAAACACACAGAAAAGAATCTCATTGCTTTCACAAAGCATTATGGAGATGGGAATTGATGAAAGTTTAATAAATGAAGACATTAAAAGCATAATTGAGGATGAACTGGCTAAGTTAAAAATAGGTGAAAAATGAAAATTCTTGTTATCCATGGTCCAAATTTGGCGATACTTGGTAAGAGAGAGCCGGAAATTTACGGAGTATTGACGCTTGAGGAGATCAACAAAATTTTGGCGGAAAATTTTCAAGATGTTGAATTTGAATTCTTCCAATCAAATATTGAAGGTGAAATTGTTAACAAATTAAATTCACTTATTGATTCAGATTTTGATGGCGTTGTTATAAATCCAGGGGCATTTACACATTATTCCTATGCCATAAGGGATGCGATCTCCGCCTTAAAAATACCGGTAGTTGAAGTTCATTTATCAAATTTATATACAAGGGGGGAGAGGGAAAAGTTTAGACAAAAAAGCGTGATAGCCCCAGTTTGCAGTGGGTATATTGCAGGTTTTGGACATTTGAGTTATATTTTAGGTGTAGAAGCGATTTTGAAATTAACCAAAAAATGAAAATGATCAAAGCAGTTATATTTGATCTTGATAATACGCTTGTTGATTTTATGACGATGAAGAAACAAGCAATAGAAGCAGCTATAAGTGCAATGATTGACGCTGGGTTAAAAATTCCACCTGAGGAAGCAAAGCAGAGAATTGATAGAATTTACGCAGAAAAGGGGATAGAATATCAACAAGTTTTTGATGATTTTTTGAGGGAAATTTATGGAAGGATTGATTATAAAATTTTATCTGCTGGGATTGTCGCATACAGGAGAGCACGAGAAGCTGCTCTTGTTCCTTATCCTCATGTTTATATGACTTTAACAACACTTTTAAAGATGGGCTTGAAGCTTGCCGTTATTTCTGATGCGCCTGCTCGTGAGGCTTGGTTGAGGTTATGTTATTTGAATTTTCATCATATTTTTGATCATGTAATTACTTTTGATGATACCGGTGAAAGGAAACCAAGTCCTGTGCCATTTCTCAAAGCCCTTGAGCTTTTGGGTGTTGAACCCCATGAAGCAATTATGGTCGGAGATTGGGCGGAGAGAGATGTTGTTGGGGCAAAGAAAGTCGGAATGAAAACTGCATTCGCAAGATACGGTGATACATTTAACACGCAAAACCCTGAAGCAGATTATGAATTAAATGATATAATTGAGTTGATAGATATAATCAAAAAAGAAAACGGCTGGCAATGATAGTTGGAATTGGAGTTGACATAGTTGAGATAGATAGATTTAAAAATTTAACAGAAAAATGGGGTGAGCACTTTTTGAATAAAGTATTTACACAACGTGAAATAGATTATTGCTTTTCAAAAAATAACATTTATCAGCACCTCGCTGGAAGATTTGCAGCAAAGGAGGCAATAAGCAAGGCGATCTCAACTGGATGGAGTGGGATTTTCAGGTGGAAAGATGTTGAAATTTTAAATGACGAAAACGGTAAACCAGAGGTCATACTTCACAATCAAATTAAAGAACAGTTTAGTTCCTGCTCATTTTACATTTCAATCTCGCATTCTCTAAATTATGCAGTTGCTTTCGCTGTGGTTGAAAAAAATTAATCCAAACCAAAAAGGAGATCTAATATGCCTGTTGTAAAACCATTTTCCACAATTGCAGAAATGTTTGATGTTATAACTCGTCACTTTATTGATTCAGACAAACCAGCGTATCTTTACAAAGTTGCCGGGGTTTATAAACCGCTTTCATATAAGGAATTAAGGGAAATGGTTGAACTTACGGCATGTGGGCTTGCTGCGCTTGGATTGAAAAAAGGTGATAAAGTTGGAATTATATCGGAAAATAGAATTGAATGGATAATTGTTGATTTTGCCATGACGACGACAGGCATAATTGATGTGCCTGTTTATCCAACTTTGACCGCAAAGCAGATTGAATATATTTTTAACAACGCCGGTGTTAAGGCAACTTTTGTGTCAAATCAAGTTCAATTTTCTAAAGTTGAAAAAATTTATGATCAAGTTAAGACACTTGATAAAGTTATAATCTTTACAGAGAAGGGAATTGCAGCCCCCGATTATCTTTTGAGTTTGAAGGAATTGATGGAACTTGGAAGAGATTTCAAGGAGAAAAATCCTGATTACTGGATAAATATGATAAAGGAGATAAAACCAGAGGATATTTTGACGATAATTTACACTTCTGGCACAACTGGGGAACCGAAGGGGGTTGTCCTTACGCATAAAAATCTTGTATCAAATATCTTAAGTGCTACGCAAGTTGTCCCGATGACCCCAGAAGATACATTCCTTTCTTATCTTCCGTTTTCTCATTCGTTTGAAAGAATGGCGGGATTTTATGCAGCGTTTGCTTGTGGTGGAACAGTTGCGCTCGCCGAAAGCATAGACACAATTGCACAAAATTTACTTGAAGTGAAACCTACTGTTATGACCTCTGTCCCGAGATTGTTTGAGCGACTCTATAATAGGATAATAAAGGGGGTTGAGGCTGGACCAGCAATTAGAAGGAAAATTTTCTATTGGGCTCTTGATGTTGGGAAAAAATATGTCCAAGCAAGTAAAAGGGGAAAAGTTCCAGCATGGCTTAAATCTCAATATGCTCTTGCAGATAAACTTGTATTTTCAAAATTGAAAGAAAGAACTGGGGGAAGGATAAAATTCTTTGTTTCTGGAGGAGCTGCACTTGCAAAGGAACTTGGTGAATTTTTTGAAGCACTTGGAATTAAAATCATTGAAGGATATGGACTTACAGAAACATCGCCAGTTTTAACCGTAAATCGCCTTGATGATTATAAATTTGGAACTGTTGGGAAGCCGATTCCAGGAGTTGAAATAAAAATTGCTGAAGATGGTGAAATTCTTGCACGTGGTCCGAATGTGATGCTTGGTTATTACAATAACCCAGAAGCAACAGCTGAGGTGATTGATAAAGATGGATGGTTCCATACGGGTGATATTGGTTATTTTGATGAAGATGGTTTCCTTGTTATAACGGACAGAAAGAAGCATATCTTCGTTAGCTCTGGTGGGAAAAATATCGCGCCACAGCCGATTGAAAGTTTATTGATTCAATCAAATTATATTGACCAGGCAGTTGTGATCGGTGAGGGTAAACCATTTTTAACAGCTTTGATCGTTCCAGATTTTGAAGCGATAAAAGATTATGCAAAACAGCAGGGAATACCATTTCATGATGAGAAGGAGTTAATTCACAGGGATGAAATTTATAGATTATTTGAAAGAGAACTTAAAAGAATAAACAAGGAGCTTGCACAGCACGAGCATATAAGAAACTTTCGCCTGCTTGAAAAACCATTTACAATTGAAGACGGGGAATTGACCCCAACATTGAAAGTTAAAAGAAAAGTCGTTGAGCAAAAATATAAACATCTAATTGAGCAGATGTATGAGGAACTTGGTGTTTAGTTTAATCATCCTAACACTAATGAGTCAAAATCATATGATTTCCCAAGATAAAGAGCTTGTCAAAGTTAACATCATTTCTGATTGGGATGGTGCTTCAGATAAGTTTTATCTTGGTGTTAGATTTACAATTTCGCCAGGTTGGTATATTTACTGGCGAAATCCAGGTGATGCTGGACTTGCTCCTGAAATAAAGTTAATCCTTCCGCCTTCGCTTAAATCCGGGGAAATCCAGTTTCCAATTCCAGTGAAAATTGTTCACGGTGATATTGTGTCATTTGGTTATTATAATGAAGTCGTTTTGCTGATTCCAATTCAGGTTGTTTCAAATGAAGCGGTAAAAAGACAAAGCAATATAAAAGTTCACCTTAATTGGCTTGTATGTAGCGAAAGTTGCATCCCTGGGAATGCAACAGTGGAATATAAATTGAAAAAAACAAGTGATGTTGAAAAAAGGTTAATCAAAAAATATAAAGATATGTTGCCGAAGAAATTTGAAAGTTCAGGTTTAACGATTAAAAATTTTAAGGTTGAGAAAAAAGGAAATTCAAATTTGGTAAAAATCGAGCTTTCGGGAAAAAATTTGGATAGGGTTCAAGATTTCTATCCTGATTTTATGGATAACTTTCTGATTGATTTAAAAAGTATAAAGGTGAGGGATGGAAAAATTGAGATGCTGATTACCCCAACTGTTGCGAACGCTAAAGTGAACTTTTTAAGTGGCATCGTCGTCATAAATGGAGAAGGTTATGAGTTAAATTTAAAACAAAAGTAATAGGAGGATTTGAAATGAACATAATACAAATCACAGGAATGCTTTTGTTGGTGTTTGCTCTTCCACTTTTACCTGGTGAAGATAAAAAAGTTGAGGTTGGCAATGTTGTCCCTGATTTTAGTTTAGTTGATTTAAACGGTAAAGTTGTAAAGCTATCTGATTTTAAGGATAAAATCGTAGTCCTTGAATGGAGCAATCCAAATTGTCCGTTTGTTCAACGTGTTTATAAAGAAAAAATAATGACAACTGTTCAGAAGGAATTTACACAAAAAGGAATCGTTTGGATCATTATAAACTCTACTAATCCAAAACATAGAGATTACAGAGAACCAAAGGAGTTACAAAAAATTTATAGCGAATGGGGCGCGGTTTATACTGCTTATTTAATGGATCCAGATGGAAAAGTTGGCAGAATGTTTGACGCTAAAACGACGCCACATATGTTTATCATAGATAAAAATGGAAAGCTTGTTTACAATGGTGCGATAGATGATGATCCGAGAGGAGAAAAGAAAGAGAAAATTAATTATGTAAGAAATGCGTTAAACGAAATCCTTGCTGGTAAACCAGTAAGCGTATCAATTACTAAGCCATACGGTTGCTCTGTTAAATATGCGGAGCAGTGAGAAACTTGATTTTTTGAGTTTGAAAATTTATATTTATTTATGAAAAAGAGCGCGAGTAGTTCAGGTGGTAGAACACCAGCTTCCCAAGCTGGGTGTCGCGGGTTCGAGTCCCGTCTCGCGCTCTTTAAATTTTAATGGCGCGTTCGTCTAGTGGTCTAGGACACCGCCCTCTCAAGGCGGAGATCGCGGGTTCGAATCCCGCACGCGCTACTTCAACTATTAATAACCTACCTGATAGTTTGAAAACCGCTCTTAAAACATTTTCCCCTTTAACGCTTGACAAATAGTGAAAGATTACTTATATTAAACTGAAGTTTTGCAAACAAATTCAGTAGGGTGCTGAAAATGAAAATGGGTTTACTTATTCTCCTATCTCTTTTTTTGAATTTGGGGTTAATGGCTCAAGATTTAAAGTATGAAAGAAAATCAATTTCTTATGCCAATGTTTTAATTGTTTCAGACCCATCTATAAAAATTGAACAAAAGGAAGCAGAGTATATCATTAAAAAGCTTCGTGAATATATTGAAATGCCAAGATTTGATTATAACCCAATACCAGCTGAGCTTCTTGAAGATTTTAGAGAAGAAGTTGAGTCACGGGGTTCCAATATCTCACTTGATGAAATTGTTGAAATTTTGAAAGAGAAATTCGTCCCAAAGATTATTGAGATTCTTGACATTGAAAAGGAGATAAGAGCTCAAAATTTGTTAACAGAAGAGCAGAGAAATAGTTTTATTGCAACAAAAGCCAAAGCACTTGGAATAACCGCTGAACAAGCAATGAAAATTATGAACTCAGCGTTTATATATGTTCCAGTTATAAGCAAATATAATGTTTATGTTGATAATTTAAGTCAAATTGTCACAACGGAGTTAAATGCAGGAGCTATTTGGTATCGGGTCATTTACAAGGAAAATGGCGAAGGGGATTTGAAACTTATTGTTAGAAAAGAGACAAAGGGTATCGGGACTGCTGGAATAGGAAAAACGCTTAAACACGAAGGTGAAAGAGTTAATTATAAAGAATACGCATTTAGAACCGCTGTTATAGCTCTTGCTCGCGATATTCAAGTTGCAACAAGAGACATCCCAGAGTTTCGGTTGGGTTCACAAGTAATGGAGGTTTATTCAAATGCTGTGAGCTTTCCAATGGGAAAAAGAGAAGGGATAAAAATTGATGATGGCTTTGATCTCGTGGAATTGCAAGAAGACCCAAGTGGTAGCGTCGCTCAGAAAAAAGTGGGTTTTGTAAGGGTAATTAAGGTTGAAGACAATACAACTAATCCAAGAGCTTTTTCAAGGGCTCAAATTATAATTGGTGGTGGAATTGAACCTGGCGTTTATGTTTCTGAAAGACCAAGATTACCAATTGATGTTGTTGTTAAATTGATAAATAATCCATTTACGGTAAAATACACCAGCTGGTTTGGTGAACAGAATACAGAAAAAATGATTGCTTATTCAATTCATGCTGAATTGATTTATAATTTCGGAAGGAATATCAATGTTTCTCAGCTCTGGGCTGGAGTTGGAGTTTTTCTTGGGGGTGGAGATGCAGAAAACCTTCAAGCAATGAGGAATATCTTTGGAGAAAAACCAGATGTTGGAATTTTGGGTTTAAATGGTATCCTGATAAAAAAATTTTATTATAAAAGATTCGCTGCAACTGGAAAAGCTGAATTGATTTTTGAAAGTATAAGGTTTTCAAAAGATGAGAGCAAACTTATACATTCTGGATTTGGATTTGGGATTGGACTTGGAATTGAATATGTTGTAACGCCCGATATTAACTTTGGCTTTAATTTAGGATATAGAATTTTCTCTGAAAGTGAAGAATGGTCTTCTGAAAATTGGTCAGGAACTGTTCCAGGTTTAGCTGGAAATCACTCTGGAGTTATGTTTTCGCTTTACTTTAATTATTCATTACCCAAACTTGGATTTGACCCAATTGCAGCTATCAAAGGTGCTGTTGGTTGGTGAAGGTGTGATTTTAAGCACAATTTGGAAATCTGGTTTAAATTAATTTTAAAAAGAAAATAAAAAAGCATAAGATATGAAAAAGCTAATTTATGGGTTTTTACTTGTGCTCTTAGGTTTCTCGGCTGGTTATTCTCAAAAGAACCTACCTGTTTCAAGGGAGGCAACATTTATTGAGAGTTATTCACCCACCGAGGTTACTATAAAGGCTTCCGGGATTGGGAAAGATAATAAAGTTGCTGAGATTGATGGGAGAAGGGCAGCAATTTACTATGTTCTAATTGGAGCAACTGACCCAATTTTGCAAACGCCAGATGAAAGGAAAGCTTTTGAGTCAATTCAAGATGAGATATTTGATGAGCGAAATATAGCAAAATATATAACTTTTGAATCAACGGAATATGAATCAAGAGTTAAGCTTGCCGATGGGCGTGTTAAGATCACAAAATATTATCGTGTTAACAAAAAACTTTTAACCGATGATCTTGTTGCGAGAAATGTAATTAAACCGAAAGAAGAGATAACTGAGGCAATCGGTTTGCCATTTATAATGGTTGTTCCAGAAACACCGAAGGGAGTTAGCCCAGTTGATTTGCTCAGAAGCGATAGATTGTTGAAGAAGGGAGCTGAAGTAATTGAGTCATATCTTACGGCGAGAAAATACGATGTCCAAGTTCCTGAGCAAATGGAAACTTTGAGTGAGCTTGCACAAGCGCAGGCTGGTCTTAAGGGGGTGGAGGAAGATTACGCATATCAACTTGCGCTTGCGATTGGAAGCGATGTTTATATAACTTATAATGTTAAAGTTGAAAAAAGATATATTGGCTCCACTGAGTATAGAAAAGCAATTGTAGCAGCAAGAGCTTATGAGACAACGACGGCAAGATTGCTTGGAACTGAAACAGGTTATAGTGGCGAATACGCAGTTCCTGAAGAAGCGGTTGTTGAAGAAGCAATGAACGATGCAATTGACAAAGTCTTGAGCAGGATCATGGCTTACTGGAAAGATGACTTAACAAGAGGTTTGCAGTTTAAACTTCTTTTCAGAATCACTGGGAATTTTGATGAGGACACGCATGACGAAATTTTAATGGCTACTGAATCAGCATTAAAGAAATTGTGCAATAGAACGAAACAAAATGTCGTAACCGATCAAACAATTGATTATATTGTATGGGTTGATCCTAAAAAGTACAACTCTCCACTTGCTTTATTCAGGGATATAAGAAAACAAATTGAAACCGCTGTTCCTGTTAAAGTTAAAAGAATCAATGCAAATAGAAAACTTTTAATTCTTGAGATAACGGAGTAAAATTAAAACAGGTGTTACAATTATGCGATTTCTTTTATTGACAATTTTATTTTCATCTTATGTCTTTTCCCAACCGAACTGGTATAAAACCCAGACACATCCAAAATATCCAAAAGAATTTTATATCCTTGGAATTGGTGCAGCTGTTGGTGAAGATGCGAGAGAGACAGCAAAGCAGAATGCAATTGCAGATGTCGCTTCACAGATAAAAGTTCAAGTTCAATCAGAAATTACGAGTTTGGAGAAAGAAAGAATCATAAACAAAGAGTCAGATTATTACTCTGAATTTCAACAAAAGTCAAAAACGATAGTTGATGAGATTTTGACAGGTTGTGAGATAGTTGAAATGGATTTTGATAAAAAAGCTAAAACATGGTATGCTTTGGCGGTTCTTGATAAGCAACGGTATTTGGCTTCACTTGAAGATGAGATTGAGAATGCATGGATGCAAATTAAGAAGCTTTATGAAGATGCTCAATCATTTATAGGTGCGGGAAAAGTTTTACAGGCAATTCAGAATTTAAAGGATGCACAGCAAAAAATTTATGATATTTATTCAAAACAGGTTTTTTATAACGCCCTTTCAAAAATTCCCTATAAACCAGATGTTGATTTAACAGCAAGCGGAATTGAATCTGAGATAAGAGATTTAATTTCAAGGATTAAAATTGAGAAGGTTTCAGGAGATAATCAGGTTGGTAGAATTGGTGAAGAGCTTCCAGAAGAGCTTGTTGTTAAAGTGTTTTATCAAGGAAATGTTTTGGTACCGATTGTAAATGCAAATGTGGTTTTTACATATAAAACTGGCGAGGTAATAGAAAGAACCACAACGGATGAGCAGGGCATCGCGAGTATCAAAGCGATCGCAATGGGTAAAAGGGCAAACCAGATAATTGCAAGTTTTTCAATTCCTGGGTTACCAAGTGAATATGCGCGGATAATTTCACAAATTAAGGCTGAATTTACTTATACGACAAGTGCAGAAATGACCCCAAGTGTTACCGTGTCTTTAAAGGGCGCAAAAGAAGATAAGTTGATATTTGATGTTATGAAAAAATTAACTCAAGCAATTGAAAAAAATGGATACAAGGTTGAAGATGAAGCAAGATTTGTTGTGGGTGGTGATATAGGTTCAAGAGTTGTCTCGTCAGTTCAAGGGGTTGGTGGTATGCTTTACACTGTTGAAGCAGAGTTGAATTTATTTCTTAAGGATTTAGAAAGTGGTCAAATAATTGGGAGCATGAGCGTTAAGTCAAGAGCTGTAGGGAAAAGTGAAAGAGATGCTTACGAGAAGGCGTTAAAAGGAATGAAATTTTCAAACAAAGAGCTTGTTGAGATGTTATCAAATGCGAAGATTGAAGAATGAAAAAAACAAAAATTATCTTTTTTAAAAACAAAATCAAAAAGGAGGTAAAAATCATGCGGTATATTTCTTTAGTGTTAGTTTTTGCGGTTGTATTATTTATGGTCGGTTGTGGGGGTAAGGAACGAGTTGCAGTTCCTGAATCTCCAGCCCCAGCTTGGGTAAATAATCCACCAACAGCTGTTGATGCAATTTATGGAGTTGGCGCAGCAAATGTTGGAGCAAATCCTGTGCTTGCGAGAAATAAAGCAGCGGATGCTGCAAGACAGGAACTTGGCAGAATTATTCAAATAAAGGTTAAAAGCTTGCTTGATAATTTTATGCAGGAGCATCAGGAATTTGTAAACAACCAGGGGACGATAACATCTGAAGAATTCTCAAGAAGCGTGAGCAGGTCAGTAAGCCAGGCAACGCTTGCAGGTTCTCAAATTGTGGAATTTTATTATGATAAAGACAACAAGATATATTATGCACTTGCTGTTTTAAGAAAGAATGACATTGTGAATGAAATAATGCGCTCAATGACCGAAGCCCAACGTCAGAAAAAGACGGCATTTGTTGAAATGAAAGCGGATGAGGCACTTAAACTTCTTGACAAAGAACTTGAAAAGTGGGACTTGAGCAAGTGAAAATTTTTGTGAAAGGTCGGGGTAACCCCCGACCTTTTTTAGTTATTTGAAAAACTACAAACCTAAAATTTAAAACCTGTAAGCAGTTTTTGAAAACTTTTAGTCTGGGGAGAGTATTTTTGATTTTTGATGTGTTTATAATAAATTGAAAGAAAAATGGTTAAGTTTTGAAGCGATGAGTGAACTATATAGATTTGCTTTGATTGGTCTTGGATTTATTTTTGTGGGTCTTGGGATTCTTGGCGCATTTCTTCCAGTTCTTCCGACAACGCCTTTTCTTCTTTTGGCTGCTGCTTGCTTTGCAAGGAGTTCAAAAAAATTTTATAATTGGCTTTTAAATCATAAAGTTTTTGGCTCTTACATAAAAAACTATCGTGAACAAAGGGCTATAACACTGCGTGGTAAAATTATATCACTTTCAGTCATGTGGCTTGTCATGGGATATACGGCATTTTTCGCAGTTTCAAATATACTTGTTAGCATAATCATAATTCTAATTGGGCTTGGAGTTACTAAACATATTCTTTCCCTTAAAACGATAAAATGAAGGAACTTGTTTTTACAATTTTGACTTTGTTAACATTTTCAAAAGTTTGCGGTCAGCAACCCTCGTGGCTTTCTGTGCTTCCTCAGTCAAAGGAATATCTTTATGCTGTTGGTGCGTCGTCTCCGTATTTTTACCCAGAAACTACAAAAGCAAAAGCAATTGAAGACGCTATCTTTGAACTCGCCAGAACAATTGAAGTTGGTGTTAAGGTAAAGCAAATAAATTGGTTTGAGGACACAGGAAGTCTTTTTTCTGGACTTTCACATTTTGAGGAAGAATATGAAGAAGAAATTGATACGACGCTTTTTAATCTTATAAAGTCAAATTATGAACTTGTTTCACAATGGCATGATCCGAAATCAAAAATTTTATATGTTTTGCTTCGTATCCCTGTAAAAGCTATTTCAACTGATACAGTTTATTCAATTCCCGATGAATTTGTTTACGATCCCGCACTTGCAGGGTTAAGTGTTTCTTCAAGAAAACAACCTAAATGGATTTATAAAATTCCTGTTTCTGATGTTGCGATTTACGCTGTTGGCGCGTCTGATAGATATTTTGATCCAGCTGAGACAAGAAAACGAGCAATTCAAAATGCACGGTCCGAGCTTTCAAGAATTATAAATTTGAAAATTCAGACATTACTTGATAATTGGTCAGAGGGGAATAAAGCTTTTGAATTAAGCTATTCGCGAAGGATATCAAGAACGATTTCAAACGCAAAATTAACAGGCTCACAGATAGTTGGCTTCTGGATTGATCCGAAAACAGGTGCAAATTATGCCCTTGCACGAATGTATAAGAAAAACTTGATCTATCAAATAAAACAAGTCGCAATAAACGCGATAAAACAAAACCCACCTGAAAAACTCACAAACCAGGATAAACCTATAGAAGAGATTCTAAATGAGGCATTAAATCAACTTGATAAAGAACTTGAAAAACTAAACAAAAGTAAGGGGGAATTAAAATGAAAATCTTTAAACTCTTTCTGAGTTTAATTTTAGCTATATCGTTGCTTTTTTCTCAGGATAAAAAAATAAATGTCGCCGTTTTAAAGTTTGACGCTAAGGGATTTGAACCTGCTCAAATTGATGTTCTCGTTTCAAGGTTTAGAGTCGCATTGAACTCAACGGGTAAATTTAATGTGCTTGAAAGGGAGAAGATCAAAGAGATATTAATGGAGCAAAATTTGCAACAGAGCGAAATTGCAGAGGGAGTTGGGGATAATGTACAGATTGGAAAAATTCTCGGGGTAAAGGAGATTATAACTGGTGATATTGGTAAAGTTGAAGAACTTTACACTGTAAATGTTAGAAGGATAAGCGTTGAAACATCAGAAATAGTTCAAACTGCAAGCGCTGATTATGAGGGTAAAATATCTGGATTGTTGAAGGTTATGGAACAACTTGCTTATAAACTTGCTGAAAATCCCTCAGAGAAACATGTCGCTTTGAAAGTTGAACAAGAAGGAAAACAAGAACAGGAAAAGAAACAAAAGGTTGAAGAAGTTGTGGAGGAAGAGACCGAAGAAGAGGATATATTTGGGGATCTTTATAAGGAGTTTAACATAGCAAAAGACCCGTTTAAAGACAGTGATCCTCCGAAAATTGAGCTTTATTACCCATCTGTGAAAAATAATGGGTATTTGAGGGTCAGCAATCGTGATTTTGAACTTGGTGGAATTGTTACTGATGAAAGCGGTATAATTTCAATCAAGGTAAACGGTGAAGCAGCTGATGTTAAACTTGGGCTTGCTGGGATGAATTTTTATAAAAAGATAAAACTTAAAAAAGGAAGAAACACAGTTGAAATTGTTGCTACGGATCTTTATCACAATGTTGGTAAATTAACATTTACAGTGGAGGTGAAATGAGTATGAAAAGGATTATTCTGATTGCGATTTTGTTTATTTTCTCAACTTCAATTTACGCAGGTGAAAAACCAGCTTGGATAACAACAAAGAAACACCCAAGGTATCCCGAGCGACTTTACATTCTTGGAGTTGGTGCAGCAAAAAAGACAAAAAATAAAATTGAAGATATTCAAAAGGCAAACAATGAAGCATTTGCAGATATCGTAAAGCAAATAAGAGTTACTGTTGAATCAAAAACAGTTGTTGAACAATTGGAAATTATATCGGGCAAAAAAGTTGAATCCGCTGAACGTGCATCAGCTGAGCTTCAAGTCACAAGTGAACTTAAAATTGGGGGATTAAAAATTGTTGAAACTTATTTTGATGACGACGATGACATTTACTATTCACTTGCCGTCCTTGAAAGGGAAACCGCTGGGAAAGAACTTAAAGACAAACTTAATCAATATTATAACGCATATTCTAAAAACCTTGAGTTTGCAAAAAACAACATCTTAAAAGGGAATATTTATCAAGCGATGTTGGGTCTCGTTGAGGCTTATAAAAACATACCGCTCTATAACGACTTACTTCCACTTTACAGATTTATCACAAGACCACTTGCCGAGGCAAGCATTGATAACGAATGGAAAGCTAACGATGCATTGTTAATTTCAGAGATTAAATCAATTGCGCAGGACTTATTCTCAAGGGTAAAAGTTGAAAAAATAGAAGGTGAAGAGCAGGAGATAAAATTTAATCAGCCTTTAAAACCGCTTCTGCTTAAAATTGTTTACATTGATGGCGAGAAAACTTATCCTGTCAGCGGAATTAAATTTAAGTTCTCATTTCAAACTGGCGCTGGAAAAATTTCTGAAGTTGGCATATCGGATAATTCTGGAATTGTAAAATGTGAGATATTTGAGTTAAAACCTCATCAAGAAAATTACTATGTTATATTTGCAAAAATTGACCTTTCGGAATTCAATATCTTTGGTCGGTATGATGAATATGCCGAATGGAATGAGTTTTTGCGAAGGAATGAAAGTGAAACAATTTTCACTTTGAAAAAAACAGTTACGACATTGGATGATAAAATTCGTGATCTTGTCTTAAATCTTGTTTCAAAAATTCCACCGGAGCTTGAGACGATTTCCATTTTACGAATTTACTATCAAGACAAACTTCCTGGACCTATGGCTTCATATTTGAAGCAGAAAATTGAATTAGCTATAGAGCGATATACAAAATTTTCATTGATAAGTGATGAGCAAATTAAAATGGTGAGTGTGAAATACGCCAATCTTGGATATTCTTCAGATGAATTAGGAGCCCCTGAAAGTTTTGGAAGATTCGCGGGAAGCAAGGTTGTAATAACAGGAAGCTATTGGGAAAGCGGAGATGTAATTGACTTAAATCTTAAAGCAACGGATGCCATGAAGAAGATTGTATTATCTACAGCAAATGTTAACATCCCGAAGTCATTTTTGCCAAATATCCCACTTGCACCTGAAAATTATAATCCCAAGGTAGATGATGAACTGATAAAATCTGAAAGGAAGGGTGAAGAGTTAAAGGTTGAGCTTTGGGTTGATAGACCTGATGGAATCTATTATGAGGGTGATACAATTGAAATTTTTGTTAGATCAAATAGAGATTGTTATGTTCAACTTGTTTATTATGATGCACAGGGCAATGCAATTCTTGTTTTTCCACATAAGAAGGAGTGGAATAACAAAATAGAAGCGAATAAAATTTACAAAGTTCCTGGCAATTTTGTGATTGAACCACCATTTGGAAGGGAGATATTGAAAGCGTTTGCAAGTGAAAATCCGTTTCCTTTACCTAAAGGAAAAGAACGCTCAGGTTTGATCTTAATTGAAAACCCGAGTGTATACTTGTCAAATGTCCGTGGACTTGGGTTGAAATCTGAAGATTATGCTGAAAGTAGTGTTGTAATCACAACTTTGAAAAAATAAAAATAATAAAAATAAAAGGAGGTGCATAAAGCCATGAGAAAACTTTTTATTTTTAGCATTATTACTTTGGTTTTATCTTTTTGCTTTGCCCAGCAAGAGGGATATAGAAAAAGCTGGGCTTTGATCATTGGAATTAACGAATATCAAAGTTTGCCTATGTTAAGCGGGGCAGCAAAAAGCGCAAAGTTAATCCGTGAAAAACTTGTTCGTGAGTTTGGATTTGAACCAGAAAATGTGATTGAACTTTACGATGATCAAGCGACGAGGGAAAATATATTAAAAGCGTTTGACAAATTAATGGATTCAAAGAGGGTTGGAAAAGACGACAGGGTTTTTGTTTACTTTGCAGGTCATGGCGTTACAAGGACGATGGCTGGAAAAGACAAAGGTTATATCATGCCTGTTGATGGCGTTATGGAAAAGTTTGCAAGCACAGCTATTTCAACAGACCAACTTCACGAGTTTCAAGAGGCTATACCAGCAAAGCATGTTTTCTTTGCAATGGATGCTTGTTATAGTGGGACAATTTTTACACGAGGAATTGGACTCAGGGAAGAATTTTTCAGTTCAAAGTCTGAAGCAATTGCGCGGTTTACGGCTAAAAAAGCAAGGGTTGCGATAACTGCTGGGGGTAAAGATGAGCAGGTTATGGACCTTGCAGATCAAGGTGTTAGTATTTTTGCTTTTTACTTTATGCGTGGGCTTGATGGCGATGCAGATGTTAATCGTGATGGAATTATAACTTCAAGTGAACTTGCAGATTATGTGTCTAAAAATGTCAGGTTTAGAGCTCCGCAAAATCCACAGTATGGGAAATTACCGGGCGATGAGGATGGTGAATTTATATTTATTAAGTCAAGGGAAGTTGCAATTGAGCAAAAGCAACCACAGGTAATAGTTGTCCAACCAAAAGAAGAATCAAAACCTCAACCAAGAAGAATTGTCCGAGACGAAAAGGAAAAAGAAAAGGAAAAGGTGTTCACACCTCAGACGAAGTTATCAAGGTATTGGGGCTACGGTTTTATTGGATTTAATAGCAATAATCATTCAATTAAAAATGATGAGCTCACCTTTGAAAAATTAGAAGGGTCTGGCGGTGTTGTTGGATTTGGATTTGAATATCAAGTTGATCCTAAATTTACACTTACTTTGAATTTATTTTATGATGAAAAAAGTGGAAGTTTTAAAATAAAGCCGTTTTCAAGTCTATCAGATAATTTTATAATTGAATTTGGTCCAGATGTGAATATGGATGCAAAACTTTCATATTTGACATTAAATCCTATGATGAAAGCGAAATCAGGTGGTTTCTACTTTGGAGCAGGCTTGGCGCTTGGTTTTGTATTAGATAAAAAGATAAAGTTTACATCGGGTTATATAGTCAGAGATATTTATGGAAATTTTATAGAGGGTGGAACTATTGAAGAAGAGGATAAAATTGAAGATACGAAAACGAGATTTGCTTTACCTATTGGCGCAGGGTATGATTTTAAATTAGGTGGCTTTAAAATTTTCATTGAAGCAAGGTATGACCTTGGCTTAACAAAAGTTGCTAAAGATAGTGAATGGAAAGTATCATCTTTGCAATTTCTGATTGGCGCAAGGTATGGCTTTTAATAAAATGGTGGGCAGGTTTATCCTGCCCATTTTTATTTTATAAGTAACATCTTTTTTGAGTTCACAAATCCATCAGCATACATCCTGTATAAATACACTCCTGAACTTACGCTTGAGCCGTTCTCATCTGTTCCATCCCAAACTGTTATATGTTCACCTGCTGGTAGTATCTTATCAACGAGAATTTTAACCAATCTTCCATTTATATCAAACACGGCGATTTGAACTCTTGTATCTTTTGGAATCGTGAATTTAATAGTTGTGGCTGGGTTAAATGGATTCGGATAATTTTGTTCCAGTTTGAAATTTACAGGATAAATGCTTGTTGTTATAAGTTTGAAGTTTGGTGTTGCTATAGTTCCATTTGAATTGATGACTTCAAGTTTTGATATTTCAACATCATCTGCATTGTTAAATTTTCCTGTTACAAAAAATATCTCACCTTCACCTGATTCAAGCCCATTTTCATCTCTTGAAATCAAGTTGATTTTGACCATGTTATCTTTTATCTCGTAGTTAAGTTTCATAAATCCTGCGCTTCTTGGCATTAGGGAGACAAATTCGGCAGTTGAACCATTTTTAATTTTAAGTTCAATGTTGAGTTTCCTTACTTTTTCACTGTTTTTTAACCATGCAACGATTGAAGAATAATTGATGTTAAACTTTAACTCAAGTTCATTTTCCATTGCCGTAAATTTGAGCGTTATTCCGTTTGCTGTCGCATTTAGTTTCTGAGCCTTTGGAGCTATCATAAGTAGATTTTCAAATCTTATATTTACGCTATCGCTAGTGTTAAATTTTAAAACATTAAATTTTATTTTTGCTAATGTGGTTTTCCCAGGTTTAAGTTCATAGCCTGAGCTTGCAAGCATTACAAAGTTTATTGTAACGCTATCGGGTGCGTAATATCTAAACAGGAAATTGTTTGAGAAAGCAATAATTGTGTCAAGCTTTAGAAATGGTTTGTCAAGTTTTAACGTTGCTTGTATTCCTTTAACTGTATCGGTGTTTGATAAGATAAGATTTACTTCAACGGTTGATGTATTTATTTTTTCATTTCCTTCAAGATATAAAAGGTTTTGGGAATTTATTAGATTTACAATTACCGCTATCGCTATGAATATTTTGAAGATTCTTCGGAACATTTTGCGAGCTGATGTTTTATTTTATTTTCACAACTTAGTTACCTCAATGAATATGCCAATTATTTTAACAAAACTCCTTTTGGAAAAACTATTGATTATCAATACTTAAACTATGCCTTCAATTCATAAGAGAAGACAAAAGCATATAACTTTGTAATTTTTACAAAAATTTTTGTGTAATTTTGAAATAGCCCTCGGATGGTTTAGAGTTTATTTGGGAGTTTAATTTTGGAATTTGGGCTTGGATGTGTTATTTTAAAAGAAAAAGCAAGTGGTATGAAGGATGAAATTTTAACTGGGAAGGTTATAAGTGCGCATGGAGCCATATTTAATGTTCAGGTTGGAGATAAGCTTATACAGTGCAAGCTGAGGGGGAAAATGCGACTTAAAGATAAGACAAGCACAAGTCCAGTTGTGGCTGGGGATAATGTGAAAATTAAAGTTCTTGAAGATGGGACTGGTGTGATTGAGGAAGTTTTTGAGAGATTTAATAAACTTTATAGGAGAGCAGTTGGTAAAGGGGAGCTTGAGCATGTGATAGTTGCAAACATTGATCAGGCAATAGTTGTTACATCGTTTAACATGCCCCATGTTCCATGGGGGTTTGTTGATAGATTGCTTATTGCAAGTGAAAGAAACAACATAAAGCCGATAATTTGCATCAATAAAATTGATCTAATTGAGGACTGGAGGGAGGTCAATGAATTCATCAAGGTTTATGGTAAGAAAGCTGGATACGAAATCATAAAAACAAGTGCGGAAACAGGTGAAGGACTTGACACTTTAAAAAAGATCCTCAAAGATAAGACAAGTGTTTTCGTAGGTCAATCTGGTGTTGGGAAATCGGCATTAATAAATGCAATTGAGCCCGGTTTAAACGTTAGAACTACAGAGGTAAGCGAGAAAACTGGGAAAGGACGGCATACTACAACTCACACTGAGCTTCATCACCTATCATTTGGTGGTTTCATAGCGGATACCCCTGGAATTAAGGAATTTGGTTTGGCGGGGATAGAAAAAAATGAACTTGGTTTTTACTTTCCTGAATTTAGGAAATTTATTGATGAATGTAAATTCTCAAATTGCACGCATACGCATGAGCCTGATTGTGTTGTTAAAGAAGCGGTTCACTCTGGAAAAATTGATAAGCGAAGGTATATGAGCTATGTTAATATATTGAATTCGCTTGGTGAAGATTGAGTGTTGCAATAAAGAAGTTTTTTGAGTAATTTTTTAAAGAGAATTTTAAAGAATTTGGTTTTTAGATGATGGCTTTACAGTCAAAAAATATTGAGTATAAGAGAAGGAAGAATCACTCAAAAGGTGAAAGTTTTTTAACAAAGCACAGGATAGGTTTTTCAATTTTGATTTTTATTCTTGGTTTTGTTTTAATTTTAAGCATCCTTTCATACACTCCGAAGGATCAAGCGAATCTTGTTTCAATTTCAGAAATTGGGAAGATATTAACAGGAGATGAACAGGTAAGGGAAAAACTTGAGCGGACTCATAACTGGCTTGGTTTCGTTGGAGCAAAAGTTTCCTACTTTTTGATAAATTATACATTTGGATATAGCTCAATTCTGTTAGGTTTCATTTTAATTTTTTGGGGTTTATTTTTGTTTTTTAATAAAGATAGAGGCAAACTTGTAAAATGGACATTTTATCTTTTATTCTTCTCTTTTCTTTCGTCACTATTTCTTGGAAATTTGAAACTTATCTTTGGAACTGAAGAATTTAAAAGCGAAATTTGCGGGATTGTTGGACTTTATGTAGCTGATGTTATGATAAAGCTTTTCGGGGGGCTTGGAAGCATGTTTATAACACTTGTTTCTTTTTTGATTTTTCTTGGTTTTATTGTGGAAGTTAACTTTTATGATGTCGCAATAAGTATTGGGGAAAAGATTTCGGCTTTCTTTTTGAATTTGAAACCGAAGAAGAAAAAGCCATCAGATGTTAAGGTTTTAAAACCTGAAATTACTCAAGTTCAAAAGCAAACCGAAGTTGTGATTTCCACACCTGAAACAAAAGCTCTTGAGTTAGAGGTTGAAGGAAAGCCGAAAGAGAAAATTGAAGAGACCGAAGAGAAAAAGAGGGATAAAGTTGAGGAAAGAGAAGCCTCAAGAAAGCAACAAAGCAAGAAACTTGACTTTAAACTCCCTCCTGTTGAATTACTTGACCCTGGAGATAACGAGATGGTTGCTGATGAGGAGGAACTCAGCATGAATGCAGAGCTTTTGAGGAATAAACTTGCAAACTTTGACATTGAAATTGAAAGGATAAGCATAACGCCTGGACCAGTTGTCACTCTTTATGAGATAGTTCCAGCAGCTGATGTTAAAGTGAGAGAGATTGTTTCACTTGCTGATGACATAGCTCTTGCGCTTGCAGCTCGTGGGATAAGGGTTATTGCTCCAATGCCAGGGAAAGGAACAGTTGGAATTGAAATTCCAAATCGTAAACCTTCAATTGTTAAAATTAGAAATGTTATTGATTCTCCGGAGTTTAAAAATTTCAACGGCGTTCTTCCTATAGCAATGGGGAAAACGATAACTGGTGAGATTTATTGTGATGATCTTGCAAAGATGCCACATCTTCTTATTGGTGGAGCAACTGGTTCGGGTAAAAGCGTTGGGATAAATACAATTATTGTAAGTTTGCTTTATAAACTTTTACCTTCTGAGATAAAATTTGTGATCATAGATCCCAAAAAAGTTGAACTTGTAAACTATCGTAAACTTGTCAATCATTATCTCGCTGTTTGTCCTGATGTTGATGAGGAGATAATAACTACGCCTGAAAACGCTGTCCTTGCTTTGAAAAGTTTAGTTCTTGAGATGAACGAGAGGTATGATAAGTTTTCAAAAGCTGGTGTAAGGAACATTCAAGATTACAACGATAAGGTAAGGCAAGGGAAAATTAAAAGCACCGAAGAAACTCAACATTATGAGCTGCCTTATATTGTAGTTATAATTGATGAGCTTGCCGATTTGATGCTTGTTGCAGCGGGAGATGTTGAGGAACCGATCACACGACTTGCGCAACTTGCAAGAGGTGTGGGTATCCATCTGGTGATTGCAACACAGAGACCTTCGGTTGATGTTATAACTGGGTTAATCAAGGCAAATTTCCCAACCAGAATTGCTTATCAGGTTGCTTCAAAGGTTGACTCAAGGACAATTCTTGACATGAATGGAGCCGAACAATTAATCGGAAGTGGGGATATGCTTTATCTTCCAGCTGGTGCAACGAAACCCATAAGAATTCAAAACGCTTTTGTCTCCGCTGAAGAAGTTGAAAGGATCGTTGATTATATAGCTTCTCAGCCTGGGTATGATAAACCTTATGAGCTTCCATCGGTGTTAGAAAAACAGAGAATTGAAATCAGTGCTGGGGGTGAATTTGATGAATTTTTTGAGGAGGCTGCGAAAATTGTCGTAAGGTATAAACAAGCTTCAACCTCTTTGTTGCAAAGAAAGTTAAAGATAGGTTATGCAAGAGCAGCACGTATTGTTGATCAGCTTGAAAGAGAGGGAATAGTTGGTCCGCCTATGGAAGGAAATAAAGCAAGGGAAGTTTTAGTTGAAAGTGAAATTGAACTTGAGGAGATTTTAAAACAAATAAAAAGTAGATAAAGGTTATGAAATTTTGCTTTAAAAATTTCATTCTTTTGGTTTTATTTAATGGAATTTTGTTTTCACAATCAGGAAAAGAAATCGTTGATCAGTTGAAGAAAAGATATTCGGGAATAAATGATGCTGTTGTGAAATTTGAGCAAATAGTTAAGTATGGCATGTCAAAGTTTGAACAAACCTTTTCAGGGACTCTTTATTTCAAAAGATCAAACAAGTACAGAATTGAAACAGAGCAGCAAATTATTGTAACAGATGGAAATACAAGTTGGCTCTATTCAAAAGTTAATAAACAGGTGATAATTGATAAATATAAAGAAGACCGAAATGCTTTATCACCAGATAAATTCCTTCTTTCAATTTCAGATGAATATATCCCACTTGTTTTAAAAACTGAAAAAGTTAATGATAAAAGAATTACCATTCTCAAGTTGACTCCCAAAAATGACGACTCGCCAATTGAATCAGCAAAGATGTGGGTAGTTGAGGGAGATTTGAGCATAGCGAGGGTTGAAGTAACTGATATAAACGGCACTACCACAACATACATCGTGAAAAGTTTAAAAATAAATTCCGGCGTTGATGATAGCTTATTTAAATTTTCTATCCCATCAGATGTAAAGGTTGTGGATTTAAGGTAAAAACAAATTGAGTTATTTGATGTTAAATTTCGCAAGGTTTTTGAAGTTTGCTTTTAGTGTGTTGATTGCGGTTATTTTTATTTACTTTGCTTTTAAGGGGATTAATTGGACGGAATTTTTAAATGTCTTCGCAAATGTTAATTATCTGTATATTTTTATAATGTTCATTATACTTTTGATGTCGCATTTATTCAGAGCGTTGAGGTGGAAATATCTTTTAAAACCTGTTAAATCTGATACATCTTTTCTTCATTTTTTTGAAGCGACGATGATCGGTTATTTTGCGAATAATATATTCCCTCGTGCAGGGGAAATAGTGAAGGCATATACTTTAAGCAGTGATGAGAGAATCTCAAAAGCATCAGGTTTAGCAAGCGTTTTACTTGAGCGTGTCCTTGATATAATTTTTTCACTTTTCTTTTTTGGTGTAGCAATGTTATGGAACAAAAAAATTTTTGAAAAGCATTATCCATGGCTTGGTCAAGTGGCTTTGTTCAGCGCCTTAATTATAGGATTGCTTATCATTTTAATTTTTATTCTTTTAATATGGCAAAGAAAATTTGCTTCTCTGTTAGGTAAATTTATTAGAATTTTCAGTAAAAAATTAGCTGAAAAGTTTGAAAATACATTTGGAAACTTCATCTCTGGCTTTGAAGCCTTAAGACATAAAGGGGTTTATAAGCAAGTGATTGTGTTAAGTTTCTTGATTTATCTTTGTTATATTTTCGCAGCATATGTTCCACTATTTGCTTTTAAAATTGATAGGGAGAAAATTGGTTTTTTTACAGCCCTTGTTATTTTCGTCGTCTCAACGGTTGGCTTTATTCTTCCAACTCCAGGGGGAATGGGAAGCTATCATTCATTTATAACTGGGACATTGATTAAACTTTACAGCATACAGCATGAAATTGCATTAGGGTATGCTGTGTTAACACATGGGGTTGGGTATATAACAAATAGTTTATTTGGTTTTTATTTTGCGCTTAAAAAACATGTCAGATTTATACAAAGTCAGGAGCAAATTTTGTCTAAAATTTGAACTTATTATCTAACTTATTTTGTTGTATATTGCCACAAATCTCAAAATAAATTAATTTTACCGTATTAAAATTTCAATTTTTTCACTGGCATTGTTTTTGATGATTTTTAATCCTGAAGTAAAAACAAAATTAGAGAGGTTAAAATGAATAGGGTGCTTTTAATTTTGGGCTTATTAACTATAATTTATGGGGTAGTTTTTTCACAATCTTATGTTGGAACTGATAGGTGTTTAACTTGTCATGCTTATGTTAAGCCAGTCGCAAAGGATTATAAGCAAACGCTTCATGCAAAGATTCATCTGTTGCCCACTTCCGAGACTGTTCGTGGGGACTTTACTCAAACTGTTTCAATGGGCTCTTCTTATGGTAATGCTTTGGTTCGTTTAAGAACTGATGGTTCAAAATGGTATGCGAAGCTTGTGCCAAGCTCTGGTGACTCAGTTGAGTATGAAATTGCCTATGTGTATGGTTTTGGGTGGAAGCAAAGATATCTTGTAAAAATTGATAGCAGTTATTATATGCTCCCAATTCAATGGAATTTGAAGGGATATCTTGATAATTCAACGGGCAACTGGACTAGTTATAACCCAGGTAATTGGTTTAATAGTGACGGAACATTAAAGTCAACAAAAACTAATTCTTTTAGAGCTAAGTCATATGATAAAAATTGTGCGGGTTGTCATGTAACTGGACTTAATATAACAAAATATGTAAGCTCTCAAGCCGATACATTTTGGATTGCAAAGTGGGCTAATAACAATAGTATCAATGATATGATAATTGGGTGTGAAAGTTGCCATGGTCCAGGGTCTGATCATGCTTCTACCGGGGACAAAACAAAAATAATCAATCCTAAAAATTTATCATATGAAAGGCAGCTTGAAGTTTGTGGTCAATGCCATTTCAGAGGCTCAAGTAATAATCGTACTCATGAATACCCATGGGATGAAACAAACAATAAAGGTTACATTCCTGGGGATAGCCTTGGACTTTATATAATTCATAATCCAGGGCTTTGGCCAGATAATTATACTTCAAGGCAGCATCACCAGCAATATAATGATCTTTTAAAGTCAAAGCATTATTCAAATCCATATCATAAAGTTACTTGTTTTGAATGTCACAATCCCCACAAAGTTACAAGCAATCCACATCAAGTAGTTGATTCGTTGTATGTTCGTGATCAAAGTGGGAACTATATTTGGATAAAAACAAAGAATAATGATAACACGCTTTGTTTAGCTTGCCACGCTGGATATGGTCCATTTGCTGGTTTAACAAGGGCTATGATTATGGATCCAGTTGCTAACAGAGATACAATTGCCTCTGTTGTAAGCAGGCATACGCATCATTCCTATGACCCTGAGAATAGAAACAATACTGGGGGCACAAGCAGGTGTTCAAAATGCCATATGGCGAAAACAGCGACAACAGCTAAGGCTTATGACATACATAGTCATACATTTGAAGTGATTTCACCAAAGAAAACACTTGATTATAGAACGGTTACAACTCCAACGAAGGGCATGTTAAATTCTTGCGCTGCAAGCTGTCATAGGAATCCAACAGGTAACATACCAAACTTTGGTGTACCAACGGATGCAAATTTAACTGATTGGACGGAGGCAACTGATATTCAATTGGCTGATTCTTTGTGGTTTTATTTCAGAATGTGGTGGCCGACGAAAGTTGAGCAAATTGCAAGCATTGTTTCTAAATTTGAAGTATTTCAAAATTATCCAAATCCGTTTAACCCAACGACAACGATTGAGTTTGCGATTCCGAAGAGAGTTAATGTCAAACTTGTAATTTATGATTTAACTGGAAAAGTGGTTAAAACATTGATTGATGGACAAGAGTATGAGGCTGGTTTATATAGAGTGGAATGGAATGGTAAAAATGATTACGGTGAATATGTTTCAAGTGGCATTTATTTCTATAGATTAGAGGCTGGGGATTTTGTTGCTACAAAGAAGATGGTGCTTGTAAGATAAGGGATTGACTTAATAAGAACAAGGGCGGGTTTTCAACCCGCCCTTTTTATTTTTGCGGAGCCGACGGGGCTCGAACCCGCAACTTCCAGCGTGACAGGCTGGCGTGCTAACCAATTGCACCACGGCTCCAATAAAAACCAGTTATAAATATAATTAACTAATCTAAAAAAAGCAAGTTTTTCAAAGCTTTAAAAAAGTTAACAATAAGCCTTGGTTTGTAAAAAAATCTTCGCTGCGCTTTTTCATGCCCACGATAGTTCAAGATTTTCAATTTTGATTTTTTAACTATGTTTATTTAACTTCTCAAAAAAAACAACTCCAATGAAATTAGTTATCTACAGCTTAAGCTTAATTTTCTTTATTTCATGTTTTCAAATTGTTGGACAAAAACCGCAGCAAGTTGAAGATATTTACCTCCCCGATGGTGATAATGTCAGCGTAAGTGTATGGATTGATAATCTTGAAATTCCTTGGTCGCTTGTTTTCCTTCCCGATGGAAGAGCTTTGGTAAGCGAAAGACCCGGTAGAATTCGGCTTATTAAAAATGGGAAGTTGCTTTCTGAACCATATATGACAATTGATGTAAAGCATATAGGTGAAGGTGGACTAATGGGACTTGCAGTTCATCCGGATTTTCCCCAAAAGCCGTATATTTACGCAATGTATACATATGAAACAAAAGATGGTAAGATATTTAACAGGGTCATTAGAATCAAAGACAATGGAGAGAATGGAATTTTTGACAAGGTTATAATTGACAGCATCCTTGGGGCAAGGTTTCATAATGGTGGAAGGATAAAGTTTGGTCCTGATAAAATGCTTTACATCACAACAGGTGAAATCTTTAAGGGGGAGCTCGCACAAGATTTAAATTCACTTAATGGTAAAATTTTGAGATTAACGCCTGATGGAGAGATACCTAACGATAACCCATTTACCAACTCTCCAATTTACTCCTATGGTCACAGAAATCCACAAGGATTAGCCTGGCATCCTGAGACGGGAGATTTATTTGAATCCGAACATGGACCATCAGGTGAATATGGTCGTTTTGGGCACGATGAGATTAATGTGATTATCAAGGGTGGAAATTATGGTTGGCCCAGGGTAATTGGTGCTGCAGGTGAAAAGGATTATATAGATCCTATCATTGTTTGGAAAGATGCTACGCCACCATCTGGAATGACTTTTTATAGGGGTGATCTATTTGTTGCAACTTTGAGAAGTCAAGCGTTAATAAAAATTAAATTGCAAAAATTAGGAAAATCATATAAAGTCATGAGGATTGAAAGATGGTTCGCGTTTGACAATAGGAGGGGAAAGTTTGGAAGGTTAAGAGATGTTGTAGAAGGACCAGATGGCAATTTGTATATCTTAACAAGCAACAGGGATGGTCGTGGAAATCCACAGCCAGGGGATGATAAAATCTATAAAATCATCTTTAAGAAGTAAATTTCTATCTTCTCGCAAGCAGATATTTAAATGCTATTCTTCAAAATCAATTATATTGGGATTTTTAACTTTGACTTCATTTTGTTTTCTCTTTGGTTTGGCTAATCAAAAACTTCACAATAACCATTGTAATATCATCAAGTTGTTCTATACTGTATGCATAGTTGCTGATTAACTTGTTGATTTCATCAATAATTTTATTTGCACTCAAAGTTCTATGCGCTTTAATTACTTTGATAATTTTATCAATTCCAAGTTCGACTCCAGACATATTCACAGCTTCTGTAACTCCATCTGTGTAAAGGAAGAGTAAATCCCCGGGATTAATTTTAACTTTTTTAGATTTATATTTGCTTTCAAATACCCCGAGCACAGTTCCACCCTCTTCAAGAAATTTAACCTTGTCGCCACTTAACAAGACAGGCGGATTGTGTCCCGCATTGACATATTCTAAAACAAAGTTTTTTAAATTTAACTTGCATATAAAAAATGTTATAAATTGTTCAATTGGCGTATTAAGTAAAACAATTTTGTTTAGTAGATTGACCACTTTTTTAAGGTCATCTGTGAAAAGCAAGATGCTTTTGAGCGAGGCTTGGAGATTTGACATCAAAAGTGAGGCAGACACGCCTTTCCCGCATACGTCTGCTATGACGATTATAAACTCGTCATTATTTATCTTAATAACATCGTAATAATCACCGCTTACAAGTTTTGAAGGTATCGTCACAGCGTATATGTCAATTCTTTCATCTTTTGGCAGTGTAGTCGGGAGAAGATTTTTCTGTATCTCGTACGCAAGTTTCATGTCATACTCAAGACTTAACATTTTAAGATTTTCTACTGCATTTATAGATGATGCGAGAAATGACCTGATTAAGTCTATTTCCTCTGTTTTAAATTGTTTTTTTCCTTTCCCACCAATTAACAATACATAATTTCTTTCACCATCTACCGAACTTTGGACGATGGCGAGAGAAAAATTTTTAATGTTTATTTTTGACGGCGAAATTGTTGAGGTTTTCAATTTTAAAATTTTTTTGATGGATTTAGTTGGAAAAGTTTGATTTTGGGGCAGGGAAAAGGTTTTTATCATCCCGTTTTCAACCTTAACAATTCCAACATTTTTAATCCTGAAATGTCCCATTAAAATCAACGCAAGGGAGTTGAAAATTTCCTCCTCGCTTTTTTTCAATAGAACGCTTAACATAAATTCGTTGAGAATAGTTAAGTTATAGACATTTTTCTTTAGTTCAGCAAGTGAGAGGATATTTTTAAGAGAGATTGCTGTAAAGTTTAAAACAAAATTAATATAATCAAGTTCTGCCTTCGTAAAATTTTTACGACCTGCTTTGATGAAAATTACGCCGAGAGCATAGTTGTTTTGCTTTTTTTGAGGTGGAATCCAATTTATAGGGAGGATATAATCAAAACTGTTCTTTCTGATGAAGCGTTGTAATTTTTGAGGAAATTTTTCAATTGTGCGTGGTTTTAACCTTACCAATTTTAATGGCACTTCAAAACGGTTCAGACTAAATTCGTTGTCAATCTCAATGCCGTTTGAATAAACCTGTTTAAATTTATCGCCTGAAAAGATAAATCCGGCGACTTTGTTAAGTTTTAACTTCCCCATAATAGATAAAATTGAAACCTTTAAAATTTCTTCAGGCTTTATTGCATCGCCGAACGCTTTCCCAAGGTTAAAAATTGATTCAAGCGTAAAAATTGCTTCTAAGGCTTTCATTTTTACGCTTTAAAAATTTTGTTAAGATAACAACATTTTTATTCCCCCTTCTTGTATAATTTACTTCATCCATGAATTGATAAATTATAAACATCCCAAGTTTTCCCCTCTTCACTTTGCCAGTCCGTGTAAATTTTTTAAGTGGGGATTCAACCTTGATCTTTTTGGGATCAAAAGGTATCCCATCGTATGAAACTATTACAACGAATTTATCTTTGCGGGATTTTAACTCAATTGTTATTTTTCCGTCAGGTTTATTCTTATATGAATGTTTAATTGAGTTTGTGCATACCTCGTCAACGGCGAGGATTATCTTTTCGGTCTCAATCTCATCAAATCCAAAGTTTATCGCCTCTTTACTTACAAATTCACGGACAAGGTTTAGATTTCTCAGATCGCTTGTGATTGTGAGTTTTTTATTTCTTTCTCTTTTTGGCATTTTTAACCCCTAATTTTTCAAACGATTCTATTGCTTTGTTTTCATCGTTCAAGACTTCAAATATATGTTTGAATCCAAGAAGTTCAAAGATTTCATCTATTTTTTCGGGGAGACAGCAAAATTTGATGTCTCCGCCGTTTTTCCTGACTTCATCAACAAAAGCCATAAAGACACCAAACCCCGCACTGCTTATATATGATAGGTTTTTCATGTTAACAACGATTTTATAATTCCCTGATTCAATGAGTTCTTTCATTTTTTCCTCAAATTGAAGTGAGGTATATGCGTCAAGATAACCTTTCATTTTTAAAATCTTAACATCACCTCTTTCTTCAATTTTTAGGTCAAAATTTTTTTCTTTCATCTCTTTTCCCATTTTTTTCTCCATTATTTTTTACATTTTAAGGCAATGATTGTTATATCGTCAACTTGTTTCACCTCATTCTGATGTTTTATTACCTCATCATAAATCATTTTGACAACATCATCGGAAGATTTTGCCATTCCGTTAATTATAACCTTTTCAAGTCGTTCATATCCAAATTCTTCGTTTTCCTCGTTCATTGCTTCAATTATTCCATCGCTATAAAACACGAGCATATCGTTCTTTTTAAGTTTTAATTTAAGTGGTTTCAAAAATTTTTGAAAGGAACTATTTGATATGAGACCGACTCCGACGCCAGGAATTTTCAAAAATTTAAGAATTCCATTTTTTACGAGGACAGGAGGAGGATGACCTGCTCTTGCAATGTGGATCAAGTTTTTTCTTAGATCAAGATAAGCGTAAATGAGGGTGATGAAAAATTTTTTGTCAATATGTCCATAAATTGTTTCATTTACTTTGATAAGGAAATCAAAAGGAAATGGATAAATTTTTGCAAGCGATTGAAAAATTCCTTTCATCTCAGCCATATAGAATGCCGCTGATACACCTTTCCCGGAAACATCGGCAATGATCAAAGATATATTTCCATTTTCATGAAGGACAAAATCATAATAATCACCCCCAACTTCAAAAGCTGGAATAGACAAAGCTGCGATTTCAAATTTTTCTAATTTGGGTAAATCTTTTGGAAGGAGTTTTTTCTGCATTTGCCTTGCGAGTTCAAACTCTCTTGAAAGTCGTTCTTTCTCAATTGACTCCTGAATTAGTCTTGAATTTTCGGCACCGATTGCAATCTGATCTGCAAAGGTAAGCGCAAGATTTATCTCATCTTGGTTAAAACTTTCTCTTTTCTTCAAAAGATAGAGAAATCCCGAGATCTTGCCGTGCGCAATAAGTGGTGCAATGAATATCGTCCCATCGTCAAAATTTTCAATATGAAAACCAAAATCGGAATTTTGATTTAAAAATTTATCTTTGATTGGTGATACTTTTTCCATTAATTTTAGCATATCGCTTTCCATAATTCCTGATTTTGCATAGATATCACCAGCTCCAGATATGTTTATTTCAACCCATGCAGATTTTGAATTTGTTATCTCCATTGCAATTTTAACGGCTGTCTCAGTAAATTCTCTCACATCAAAAACCTGCGCTACGAGTTTCCCGATATTTTGAAGAGTTGAAAGCTCAGCAATTTTTCTCTCGTAAATTTCGCCAGTTGGAAGATGAAAAATTGTGCTCCCGAAAACAAAGAAAAAGTAGATTATTAAAAAGGGTTGCAGATAAAAATGTGTAAATGAGAAGAAAAAAGCAGAATAAAATCTCATCCCTTCCGCAGCGTTACCTGTGATGAATGGGCTTTGTAGCAAAAATAAAAACAAAATTGAAAAAAAGGAGAAAAACAATGCTTTATGTTTGTCTTTTTTACTCAAACTTATTACCCAGGGGATTCTAAAAGAAATCCACATAAATAAAATCACCTGTAACAGCATCATCAACTGTGACAAAAACCCCGAAAGATCTAAAATTTCTCTTATTAATTCGCCAGCGACAAAATATAAAAGAATTGCGATAAACTTTAACTTTACTTCCTTCCCTCGTTCGTAGAATAAAATTTTGAGAAAAATTGAAAAGATTATTGAGAGCAAAAATGCATAAACGAAATTGTAAATGTTGCTTGCGATGATATCAGAGTATGAAATTAAGGTTACAATTTCTCCTTCCTTTTGGGTGTGGATCAAGTTTTTGAAGGTAAATGAAAGCCCGACAAGTGGAATTAAAAAAATTAGAATGAATTTCATTCCGTCAATTGGATTTCTCTCAAATTTTTGTGCAAATGGTTGAACTATTAAAATTAAGGTTATTAACAACGCTGAAAATAAGATGTTTGAAGCAACATCAAATACTGGGAATGGGAAAATTTTTTTGACAAGAGATATCGCAAGAAGGATAAAGGCGAGCCCAAAAGCAAGTAAAATTTGACCTAATGAAAATATTTTTTGATTTTTTTCATTCATCTCATAAGGACAACTTTGCGAACGGTTCTATATTTTGGTGTTTCAAGCTTACAAAAATAAACACCGCTTGGCAAGTTTATTCCGTGGTCATCACTTCCATCCCACATTATTCTAAAGCCTTTGACGGGTTGAGGGAAATATCTATCAATAAGTGTTTTAACTTTCTGACCTAATAAATTGTAAATTGAAATGTTAATATACGATGGTTCTGGTAGATCAAGAAGAAAAACTGTGCTTGTGTTGAATGGATTTGGGAAGTTTTGAGATAGATAAAAACTTTTTGGTGGTTCTGTATCAAGATATTTAGTTAAAAAGTTTGTTTTATTTTCGTTATCAACTACAAAGATTAAAAATGTTGAGGGCAGGGTATTAAGAGTCGCAGAGTATTTATTTTCAGAGATTAACTTCATCGGGACCTTTTGATTGTTTGCCATTATAAAAACTTCTTTAATTCCACTTCTTGACATCGCATAAATTGAGATTTCGTATCCATCAACGCTTTGCGTTATTTCAGGGAAGTTGCTTATGATTGGACCGTGGTAAAGGCAAGCGGAGAGACCATTGACGATTCCCCAGCCGTAGTCATTATCTGGGTTTTCTGAACGACTTGCGGTATTTCTTATTGCATCTCTTACTTCAAACGAATTTAGTTCTGGATGCGTTGAAAGAATTAATGCAGCTATCCCAGCAACTATTGGACAAGAAAGCGATGTTCCAGATGCATATACATAGCTATTTTTTGAGCTTGTTGATGCACCAAAAACTGAAACACCAAGGGCACATACATCTGGTTTTATTCTACCATCATAGGTTGGACCCATTGAGCTAAAGCTTGCAACTCTACCAAGCGAATCAACAGCTCCAACTGCTATGACATACCTTCCGTCAGCTGGGGCGATGATATATCTCCAAGGTGTATTTCTTTCATTTCCTGCTGAATTTACTACGACGATACCTTTTTGAAAAGCTATATCTGCTGCTTTAGTTATCTTTGCAGTGTTTCCATCCATATCTTGATAAGTATACCAATCAAGATAACCAACTGAACTTGATACGACATCAACCCCAAGTGAATCCATCCACTCAATTGCTTTAACCCAGTTATCTTCTTCAACTGGTGTTTCACTTCTTACATCTTCTGTTTTTGCGAGGACAAATTTAGCTCCTGGGGCAATCCCATAAATTTTTCCATCCTTTTTTCCGCCAAGCACAGAAAGGGTAAGCGTTCCGTGGAAATCCTGACTGGGAGAATCTATCGGCTCATTTGCTGTAGTTGAATCATTAAAAATGAAATCATATTCGGCGATAACTTCAACCTCGGCGAGCGCTTCATGTGTTAGCCTGAATCCAGTATCCATCATACCCACAATGACATCTTTTCCTATAATGTTCATCCTGTGAAGTTCTTTAACTCCTGAAAACCTTACCTGAAGTTCAGAATTTCCATAATTATATTCAACAAGTGGGTTTTCTATTTTAAGATCATCGTAAAAAGTTTTTGCTGATTTTGCAACTGGTTTAACTTCAAGAACAAATGGGAGAGATTTAACTTTATTTACCTGCTCACTGTCAAGATATGCACTCACGGAGTTAAGCCATTTTGAGACAACATTAATTCTAACCCCAAGTGATTTAATTTGTTCAATATATCCATCATAAACAGGGAGGTCATGATAATCAAAAACTTTTCCCTCATCTTTGACGGTTTTCAATCTTCTCTCGTATGATCTTTTTGAGATTGAAAGTTTCAAATTTTCATAAAATGCGCTACCTTTCGCAAGCGAGATATTCTCATAAATTCCTTTATCTTTGAAGACAATCCAATATTTTTGTTTCTCCTGTGAGAATAGAATGGAAAAAAGTAAAACAAACAGAAAAATTTTTCTCATTTTTATGACATTTTAATTTTGAAATGATCCCATCCACCAGATTCAATATCAATTTCGCTTTTGTCTTCCTTTATCAGTTTGATCCCTTGTTCACGATCAAGAATTCTTCCAATAATTTTAACATCGGCGTGAAGTTCGTTCAATTTCCCGAGTTCGCTTTCTGATACGGTAAATAAAAGTTCATAATCTTCTCCACCGTGTAGAGCATACATTAGATAATCTTCATTAAATTCATCTTTTGCAATTTTTTTGACAAGGTCATCAATGGGCAAACTGGTTTCATATATCTCCGCTCCAACATTGCTTTGTCTACAAATATGTTTCAAATCAGATGAGAGCCCATCGCTTATATCAATCATTGAATTAACTTTTACTTTTAAATCTTTGAGTTTATACGCTACATCAAGTCGTGGCATGGGTTTAAGATGTTTTTCAATTGCTTTTAAAAATGGTTCAAAGTTTGGTTTAAAATTTTGTTTGTCTTCTGCTTCCACAAATTTTCTTTTTTCACGAAGAAGTATTTTTAATCCTGCATACGATAAACCAAGCGTTCCAGTTACACAGATATAATCTCCGACCCTTGCGCCACTGCGATATGGAATCATATCTTTATCAGCCTCACCAATCATAGTGACGGAAATCGCCATATTTCCAAATGTGGTTGTTGTATCCCCACCGATGAGTGAAAAGTTGAACTCATTACATGCTGATTTTATTCCAAAATATAAATTTTCCATCATTTCAACAGAGATCTTCCTTGGGATGGCAACTGTTATCAAGGCATATCTTGGGGTTGCAAGCATTGCTGCAAGGTCACTTAAATTAACGACCATGGCTTTCCATCCCAAATTTCGCATTGAGACGAATGTAAGGTCAAAATGAACACCTTCAATTAGGGCGTCGGTTGTAACGACTTGAACTTTACCTTCTGTAGGTTTATAAACCGCTGCGTCATCTCCAATGCCCTTGACTATGAAGGAATCACGATATGGTTGAACTATTTCACTCAATCGTGCAATTAAGCCAAATTCACCAACTTGCGAAATTTCAGTGAAAGTTTCGCCCATAATTATTCTCCTATTATTTGAATAACTATATTTCTCGTTCTTGGGCGATTGTCAAAATCAACGAGGACGATCTGCTGCCATGTTCCAACGAGAAGTTTTCCATCCGCAAATGGAACTGTTAATGATGCCCCGAGGATTGAGGCTCTTACATGAGCATAACCGTTGTCATCACCCCATCTTGAATCGTGGTGATATCGTTTGTCCATGGGGGCGATTCTTTCAAATGCTTCTGGCAAATCTTTCAATAAACCTGATTCATATTCAATTGTGGTTACACCCGCAGTTGAACCAGAAACGAAAATTGTCACATTTCCATTTTTAACTTGATGTTTTCTCAAAATTGACTGAACTTGCTCCGTAATGTCAATTATGTCGTTAAATCCTTTTGTTGAAACCGTTAATTTATCCGTTATGATCTTCATAGCTTATGGGTAATTTTATTGCGATTAATTCACTTTGATTTTTCACATAGAAAACTAAATCATCTTTACAAAAGAAAGCGTCTGGAATAAAAGATGAAAGATCACTGTAAAGAACATCTTCATAGATAAGTTCGTTTTCATTAAGGTTTATTATTTTCAAAATGCTTGAAAATTTTTCGGCTTCAAGTGGAAGTTTTGATTTGTTAAGTGTGTGATAGTTTATAATTGCGAAGTTTCTTTTGGTTAAAATTTCTGGAGGAAACCTTAAATCTGCGTTTTCAATAAATGGTTTTATATTTTCTGAAAGGTGGTTGTAATCTGGATGATATTCATCAAAAGGCAGTGATGTTTCTATGAAGTTCATGCTTTCCGATTTCAATTCCCTTAGTTCGTTTATAAACTCTGGGCTTTCTCCAAATTCCTGAATCACCTCTCCAGTTCTTGAGTCAAGTTCAAAGAAAAATCTTTGCTCAATTAAATTTTTAACGGTGTAAACTTTTCCATTTAGGGCAAAAAGAAAATTGTATTCACTATTTTCCCATAGAATTTTTCCAGTTTCAGAATCAACAGCGTAAATTTTACCCTGTATTGGGAAATCAGGTCGTTTGAATTCGCAGAGAAAAAACAAATCCTCGTCTGAATCAGATATTTGCACCCACCACATTTCATCAATGTTTAAATTTTCCCAAACACGCTCGCCATTTTTAGTGGAAAGGCAAATGAATTTAACAAGTCTTTTTTCAAGGTCCCTTAACTCGCATAAAATTTTATCAAATCTTGTCGGGAAGATTTTCCATATCCTGAATTTTTCTGGTGATTTGAAAATCCAAAACGGTTTTAATTTTTTTCGTGAGAGGAAGGTTTTCATTTTATATCTTTTCTAAATTTCATTTCTGGCTCTGCATGAACTATCACCTTTGATACCTCCTTTATATCAAGATAGATTTTATTTTCAATTGTCGTTGCGATCTCATGTGCCTCTGAAAGCGAAAGAGAACTATCAAGCAGACAGTTCATCGTAACTTTATATTTCCCGTCTATTTCCATTATGGTTATATCTTTACAGTCAACCACACCTTTCTGAGATTTCGCAATTTGGTTGATCTTTTTGATCATTTCATCGCATCTATCATTTACAATTTTAGTTTCTTTTATCATATCGCTATCTTCATCAATGTGAATTAAAACCTTTTCAACATTTGGGATTTTCTCTTTTATTTTTTCTTCAATTTTATTTGCAATTTCGTGGGCTTGCTCAAGTGTTTGAGTTGCCCCAACCTCAAGGTGGAGGTCAACAAAGTATTTATCGTTTATTTTTTGAACTTCAATGTTATGTGCAGACATACCAGAGCCTATCAGGAGCATTCTGACCTTGTCAATGATGGTTTCATCGCTTGTTTCAACAGGTTCAGAGTGGATCACGATATCAACATTTGGGATTATTTCTTTGATTTTTTCCTCAATTAAGTTCATAATTTGATGTGCGTGTTCAAATGGTATCGTCCTTTTTATATCAACGACCATATCAACGAATGATTTTGCACCAGATTGTCTAATTCTTATATTTCTGCAATTGACAACTCCTTCAATTTGAATGATTTTATTTTTTATCATCTCAACGAGGTTAACATCGGGAATTCTATCTGTTAACATATCAATTGTTCTCTTTCCGAGTCGTAAGCTTATCCATATAACTATGCCTGATACAACAAGTGCTGAGAAGGCATCCGCTTTGTGAAATCCAAATCCAGCACCAATTAAGCCAATTATTACTACCATAGAGCTTAAAATATCTGTGCTGAAATGTAAGGCATCGGCTTCAAGTGCCTGACTGTTATATTTTTTGGCTGTTTTAAACAAAATTCTTGAACGGGAATAATCAACGATAATCGCAGTTATAATAACGGCGAAACTCCAGAAATTTACTTCTATATGAACCTCATGGAAGAAAATTCTTTCAATGGCTTCGTATATAATCCAGGCGCATGTGGCAAGAAGAAGTAAAGTTTCAAAAAGAGCTGATAAATTTTCAAATTTTCCATGTCCGTATGTATGCTCTCTATCTGCAGGTTTATCGGCGATTTTAACGGCAAGGTAAGTCATTCCTGCTGCTACAAGGTCAAGTCCGCTATGTGCAGCTTCGGAGAGGATTCCCAAGCTCCCTGTCATTAAACCAACGATCAGTTTAATTCCAGTTAAAAAAACAGCTGCTAAAACCGAACTTAAGGCTGCTTTTTGTTTCTCAGCTGTTGCTTGGGTCTGCATCACGCTTTGAATTTACTTTAAAAACTTTAAAATTACTTTTTTAAATTTATTCAGGAAAAAGTGCAATTGCAAACTTTGAAATTAGATTTAAAAAATTAACGAGTTATTAATAAATGCGCAATCTTAAACTTTTAATTGAATATGATGGGACGAATTTTGTAGGCTGGCAAGTTCAACCAAATGGGAGAAGTGTACAAGGTGAAATTAAGAATGCTATAAAGAAAATAATAAATGAGGAAGTAAATCTAATCGGCGCAAGCAGAACCGATGCTGGGGTTCACGCGAGAGGTCAAGTTGCAAACTTTAAATGTAAAAGCAAAATCTCAACCGAAAGTTTGAAAAAAGCTTTGAATTCAATTCTCCCAGATGACATCGTGATTCACCTGATTGAAGAAGTTGGCTTGGACTTTCACGCAAGATATGATGCGGTTGAGAAAACTTATAGATATTTTATCACAAGAAATAAGATCGCAATTGGTAGAAATTATTTTTGGTTTGTCAAGTATGATGTTGATTTTGAAAAACTGAAGAAATGCGCAGAACTTATAATTGGGGAGCACGATTTTGAAATTTTTTCTAAAAAGGGAACAAATGTAAAAAATTATATTTGTTATGTTAAAAAAGCGGAATGGCAAAATGAGGGCGGAAGGCTAATTTTTGAAATCACGGCAAATAGGTTTCTTTATGGCATGGTCAGAGGTCTTGTTGGGGCTATGATTGATGTTGCAAGAGGTAGGTTTGACTTTGAGATTTTTCAGAAAATTCTTTTTGAAAAGTTCAGGGATATTGAAATAATGCACGCTCCAGCATGTGGTTTGGTTCTTGAAAGGGTTGAATATGGTAACATTTGAAGACAAGATCAAAAAAACTTATATTAAAAATAAAAACATGAACGAACAGCCAATTCCACAGCAAATTAACATTGAGCTTGGGGAAAAAGAAGCGGAGGGAATTTATTCAAATCTTGCAATTATCACTCATTCGCCTGCTGAATTTGTCATTGATTTCACAAGAATTCTTCCTGGTGTTCCAAAAGCGAGGGTGTTTGCACGAATTATAATGACACCACAACATGCGAAACTTTTGCTCAAAGCTCTTGATGAAAACATCAGAAAATATGAGGCAACATTTGGTGAGATAAAGATTTTTGGTGAAGTTGATCAAAGAACCCTTGGATTTAAGCCATAAAAATCAAAAATGGAGGAATTTTATATGTATGGTTATTTTGTTCTTGTTCTTCACACGCACCTTCCTTATGTAATAGGGCATGGGAGGTGGCCACATGGGATGGATTGGTTAAATGAAGCTGCAAGCGAGTGCTATATACCGTTGCTTAACACTTTTAATGATTTGAAAAACGAAGGGGTAAATTTTAAAGTAACGATTAACATTTCTCCTGTGCTTGCGGAACAACTTGCAAGTAGGGAATTTGTTGAAGAATTTTTACAGTATCTTCAAATGAGGATAAGGCTTGCCGAAGGGGATGAAATTGAATTCACAAGGACTGGCAGAAAAAATCTCGTAAAGGTTGCCAAATTTTGGAAGGAGTATTATCAAAACATCTTGGAAAGCTTTACCAATAGGTATAATCAGAATTTAATCTCTGCTTTTCGTGAGCTTCAAGATTCTGGGAATGTTGAGATAATAACATGTGCAGCAACTCATGGTTATCTTCCGCTACTTGCTCTTGATACAAGTATTCAAGCGCAGGTAAAGCTTGGAGTTAAAGTTTATGAAAAATACTTTGGAAGAAAACCAAAGGGGATATGGCTTCCTGAATGTGCCTATAGACCTGGATATAGATGGAAGATGCCAGTTCAACCTGAGGATGGATCTGAGGTTATTGAATATGAGAGGAAGGGGATTGAAGAATTTTTGTCTGAAAATGGAATTGAATTTTTTATAATTGACACAGCGACTTTAAAAGGTGGGAAAACCATAGGGGTTTATCTTGAAAGATTTGAGGGGTTAAGAAAACTTTGGGAGCAATTTGAATCACAGGTGAAATATAGACCTGAGGAGGAAAAATCACCCTATGAAATTTATCTTGTAAGTTCTGGAAAACCTGAGAAAAAACCAGTTGCTGTCCTAACAAGGGACCCAAAGACAGGATTGCAAGTTTGGAGCGGTGAATGGGGTTATCCAGGGGATGGATGGTATCTTGATTTTCACAAGAAAAAATTTCCAAGTGGTTTAAGATATTGGCGAGTGACAAATTCAAAAGCTGACCTTGCGGATAAACTTGAATATGAAATTGAAAAAGTTGAATCTCGGCTTGAAGAAAACTCTTCACATTTTGTTGAGTTGATAACAACGACATTAAAAGAACATTTTGAACAAACAGGGAATGTAGGTGTACTGACAGCTCCATACGATACGGAGCTTTTTGGGCACTGGTGGTTTGAAGGTCCACGGTTTTTAAAGAAAGTATTTCAAAAGCTAAATCGCTCAGGGTTCGTAAAACCAGCAACGGCTTCAGAAGCGATTGAAAAACTTAACCCTTCGGTTGTGATTTCCCTTCCAGAAGGTTCATGGGGCGAGGGCGGTTATCATTACATTTGGCTAAACAAAGATACCGAGTGGACTTGGAGACATATTTATGCTAATGAGTTGAGAATGCGTGAGCTTGCGAGAAAATTTGCGGACTCAAGTGATGAAAAATTAATTTTTATGCTGAAACAGCTTGCAAGGGAACTTTTACTTCTACAAGCCTCTGATTGGCAATTTTTAATCTCAACGATATCGGCTAGGGACTATGCTGAGATGAGATTTGTTTTTCACAATGAGAACTTTACAAAAATAGCTGATATGATTGAAAGATATGCGAGCACTGGGGAATTGAGTTTTGAGGAGTGGAATTTTGTGGTTGAGTGCGCTGAAAGGGACAACATTTTTGATGAAATTGATATTAAATGGTGGGCTGATGTTGAATTTCTGTAATTTGATTTTTTTTATTAATTTAATTTTGGCACAAAAATTGTAAGAGATTTTTTATCCCTCCCCGAGTTTTAGGGGAGGAAGAGTTTAATTTAAAATTGATTTACATTATGTTATGAGTTTAAGAGCGATATTTATAGACGGTATCTATGTTGACCCGGAGATCGCAAATTCATATTTTATGTGTGATCTTGAGAAATGTAAGGGGGCTTGTTGTTTTATGGAAGGTGATTTCGGAGCTCCTCTTCTTAAAGAGGAAATTGAAACAATTCAGAGCCTTCTTCCCGTTGTAAAAAAATATCTTCCGGAGAAAAATGTTAAGTTCATTGAGAAATATGGTTTTTATGAGAAAAGCGATACTGGTTTTGCAACCTTGTGCATTGACAGGAGGGAATGCGTCTTTGTTTTTTGGGAAAATGGAGTTGCCAGATGTTCATTTGAAAAAGCTTTTTTAAAAGGTGAAACTAATTTTAGAAAACCTATCTCATGCCATCTTTTCCCTTTGAGAAATTATGGGATAAATGGATCATTTGTCGGGGGCGAGGTTTTAAAATATGTTAAGATAAACGAGTGTAGACCTGCGATTAAAAAAGGAAAAGAGGAAAATGTAAAACTTTATGAATTCTTGAAACCAGCATTGATAAGATATTTTGGGCAAAACTGGTATAATAAAATGCTTGAAAAACTCAAATCTTTAAACAATTGGAGGTGAGAAGAAGTGTTAAAATATGGACAACATCAAACAATAGAAACAAAATTAACCCCACAGCAAATTCAGTACCTGAAACTTCTTCAAATTCCAGTAATTCAACTTGAACAAAAAATCAAAGAGGAACTTGAACAAAATCCGTTTCTTGAAGAAGGGCTTGAGACATCCATTGATGAAATGCTTGAACTTGAGCTATCGGAAAACGAAGAGCTTGAGCAGGTGATAAAGCAAGAACTTAATGAGGAATATGAGGAGGTCACAGAAGATAAACTTCCAAAATCGGACGAAGAATATACACTTGAAGATTTCATTAAAAGCCAGGAGGAAGATATGTTTGTCCCCAAGCAAAAAGATATAATTGGGGAAGAACTTGAAGATGAGATCCCATGGCAACCCCCAGCTATTGAATCACTTTCTGAGAGGCTTATGAATCAATTTATGGAGGTAACCGAAAATGATAAGGAAATAAGAATAGCAGAAGAGATACTTGGCAATGTTGACGATGATGGCTATCTTACGAGAAGTGTTGAAGAAATAGCAGAAGATTTGCGACTTGGTGAGAAAATGGATGTTACTGCAGAAGAGGTTGAAAATGTTCTTAAAAAAATTCAACGACTTGATCCACCAGGGATAGGAGCAAGGGATTCAAAAGAATGTCTTCTTGTTCAACTTGAGGTTAGCGATTTACCGGAAGATAAAAAAGAACTTGCAATGCGGATCTTGAAAGAAGCGTATGATGACTTTATGAACAAAAGATATTCAGAGTTGATGAAGAAATTTGGATTAAGCGAGCATAAATTAATGGAAGTATTTAAAATTATCCAGAGATTAAACCCAAAGCCAGGTGAGGGAAAAAACATCATCCAAGAATACATTGTGCCTGATTTTATAGTTGAAAGAGTTGGGGATGAATTTGTTGTTAGCCTGAATGAGAAAACAATTCCAATGATTCGTTTAAATAGAAGTTATTACGATCTTTTAAAAAAGCAAAGGAAATTAAACCCAGAATTAAAAGAGGAGATAAAGAAACAATTTTCAAGGGCGAAATGGTTTATTGCTTCAATCTATCAGCGAAGGGAGACTCTTTTGAGGATTATGAGAGCTATAGTTGAATTGCAAAGGGAATTTTTTGAAACTGGGGAAGGTTTGAAACCGATGATTTACAAAGATGTTGCTGAAAAAGCAGGGGTTGATATCTCAACGGTGAGCAGAGCGGTAAATCAAAAATATGTTCAAACAGATTATGGGATTTACAAACTTAGAGATCTTTTTAGTGAGAAGATTAACACTGCTGATGGAAACGAGGTTTCAAACAAAGAAATAAAAGAAAGAATAAAAGAAATAATTTCCCAAGAAGATCCCCGAAAGCCCTTAAGTGATGATCAGATTGCTGAAATCTTACGGAGCCAGGGTATAAATATCGCAAGGCGAACCGTTGCAAAATATAGGGACCAGCTCGGGATTCTACCGGCGAGATTGAGGAAAAAAATTGAATAAAAACAAATTAAATTCAGCTGTGGAAAAATTTATAAAATCTACAACCATACTTGGCTTAATTCATAATGGGCAAGCTGTAATGGGTGGAGATGGTCAGGTGACTTTATCAGATACGATAATGAAACATGGCGCAAGAAAAGTGAGAAAAATATATAACAATAAAATACTTGTTGGTTTCGCTGGAGCTTCAGCAGATGCCCTCGCGCTTATGGAGAGATTTGAATCTAAACTTGAGCAGTACAAAGGAAATCTACTTCGTGCTGCGACTGAACTTGCGAAAGATTGGAGAATGGATAAGTATCTTCGTCAGCTTAACGCATTACTTGCAGTTATGGATAAAGAAAACGCTCTTATAATTTCAGGAACTGGTGATGTGATTGAGCCAGATGATAAGATAGTTGCGATTGGTTCAGGAGGTAGTTATGCCCTTGCTGCTGCAAGGGTTCTTGTAAAACATTCAAACCTTTCTGCGCGGGAAATAGTTGAGGAGGCATTAAAAGTTGCTGCAGATATTTGCATCTACACAAATCATAATATCGTCATTGAGGAACTTTAATTTAAAAATTAAAAGCTCACAGGGTTGAGATGAGAAATAAGGATCAAAACGAAATTGAAATAAAACATCGGAAAGATCTAAAAGATTTGACGCCTGAGGAGATAGTTAAAGAACTTGATAAGTATATCATAGGTCAAGATCAAGCGAAAAGAGCTGTTGCAATTGCGCTTCGCAACAGGTGGAGAAGACAACAGGTTCCGCCTGATCTGCGGGAGGAAATCACACCAAACAATATAATTTTAATCGGTCCAACAGGGGTTGGAAAAACTGAAATTGCGCGCAGACTTGCAAAGCTTGCGAATGCACCATTTGTTAAAGTTGAAGCATCAAAGTTCACCGAAGTTGGATATGTTGGAAGAGATGTGGAATCAATGATAAGAGAACTCGTTGATATTGCGGTGAATATGGTCAAAATGGAAAAAATGGAAGAAATTAAAGACCGTGCAAAAGAACTCGCCGAAGAGAGATTGCTTGATATACTCTTGCCAAGGAAGAAAAGAAGAAAACCTGATGAGGACGAAGGATCTTTTGATGAATATGAAAATGACGAAATGATGAGGACGAGGGAAAAATTAAAAAGGCAGTTGCAGGAAGGAAAGCTTGATTCAAGGACGATAGAAATTGAGGTCTCAACCCAATCATTGCCCGGGATGCAGGTTTTCGGTCCCATCCCTGTGGATGATCTCGCTATGACAATGCAGGATTTTATTGAGACAGTTATACCAAAGCGCTACAAAAAGAGGAGAATGACGATAGCCGAGGCGAGAAATTATTTAATTCAGGAGGAGGCTCAAAAATTAATTGACATGGAATCAGTAATAAAAGAAGCTATAAAAAGAGTTGAAAATCTTGGAATTGTATTTATTGATGAAATTGATAAAATAGCAAATCCCGGTGGCTATACTGTTGGACCAGATGTTTCAAGAGAAGGGGTTCAAAGAGATCTGCTTCCTATAATTGAGGGTTCAAATGTAATGACAAAATATGGAATTGTAAAAACAGATCATATACTTTTCATCGCAGCAGGTGCTTTTCACGTGGCAAAACCAAGTGACTTAATCCCTGAGCTCCAGGGGCGATTTCCAATAAGGGTTGAACTTAATCCATTGACCGAAGAAGATTTCGTTAAGATTTTGACTTTACCTGAAAACGCTCTTATAAAGCAGTATAAAGCATTACTTGAAACCGAAGGCGTTGAACTTGAATTTACAGATGACGCCATAAGAGAGATTGCTCATTATGCTGCACAGGTGAATGAACAACTTGAAAACATCGGCGCAAGAAGGCTTCAAACCGTTATGACATCGCTGCTTGAAGATATTTTATTTGATGCACCGAAGTTAAAAGGTCAGAAAATTTTGATCACAAAAGAATTTGTTCAGGAAAAACTTTCACCAATTGTCAAAGATAGAGATCTGAGCAGATATATTTTATAATTGATGGCTTCATCTTGACATTTAACAGCAAAATTTTTAACTTAAATTCAAAAATAGACCTTAATTACATTTATTCCGCTAAACTTTTGAAGAGACTCTCACGAAAAAAGAGTAAGGAAGTTGTCAGATCGTTTAATTTAGTGATTTCTGAGACAATTGAATTGTGACTGTTTTTCTGGATTAATATCCTTTACTTGGTGAAATAATTTTGCACATCCATGGCTCAACTTCATGTTGAAATTTCAAACGATCCCGAAGAATGGAGTAAATTCAACATTTGCTCTCCACAGTCAAATCCATTTCAAAGTTATGATTGGCTTAAGGTATATAGTGAAATTTTTAATCTGTCATTTAACATTTTATTCGTAAAGAAAGGAGAGGAGGTTGTTTCTGGTTTAATTTACCCCACAAAGAGAAAAATTTTTTTCAATGTTTTAACCCCACTTCTGTTCTCATATTATAGCGGGATTATGTTTCAGGATTTAGGAAAAGAAAAGCGTCAAAAGAAAATAGTTGAAAAGAATGAATCAATTTTAAAAATTCACGAGCACCTTAAAGAAAATCTTGATTTTTTTGTTTTGAAACTCCACTATACAATTGACGATGTCAGGCAATTTAAATGGCTTGGCTACAAAATCAAACCGAGACATACCTTTATACTTAACATTGAATCGTTGGAAAAACTTTGGGATGGGTTTAGCAACTCGCTTAAAAGAAAAATAAAAGATGCGCAGGAAAAAGGTTTTACTGTTATTAAAACGAAAAGCGTGGAGAAAATCGCCGAACAACAAATTTTAAGTTTTGAGCGAAGTGGAGAAAAATTTTTCATCGGTTTTGATAAGCTTAAGGATCTCCTTGAGAATCTTGTAATGAAAAACTTATTGACAGTCTATCATCTTGTTGATAAAAACAATGAAGTGATCGCATCACGAGGTATCTCTATATGGAACGGGAAAGCTTATGATGTTGTCGCTGGAATGGTTGAAAGGGAAATTAGCAATAGTTCGCATTTCCTTATGTGGAAAATATTTGAGGACCTGTCTTTAAACAATGTTAAAGAATTTGATTTTTGCGGTGCGGATATTGAAAAGGTTGCTTTCTTCAAAATGCAGTTTGGCGGGGAAATAAAGATTTCATTTGAAGTTAGCTATACAAAAGGGATTTTGAAATTTTTTAACTTTGGTTAACCTATGAGCTCTGGAGAGAACTTGACAATTATTAAAAAAGCTGGATTTGTGAGTTTATCAAGGATTATCAATTGGTTTGGGCTTTTGTTGATCACCGCCATCCTTGCGAGATACCTTTCAAAATCTGAATTTGCCTCTTATGATCAATTCTGGCTTGTTTTTAACACTTTTTTCCCAATTGTCTCTTTTGCTTTCACCAGTTCAGTTTATTTTCTTGGTTCAAAGGAGAACGCAGGTGAATATATAACAGGCATTTTCTGGTTTTTGTCAGTTGTCGGCTTTGTGCTCACACTTTTCATTTTTCTGTTAAGGTTTGAAATAGCAAGGTTTATTAACAATCCTAAATTTTACGAAGATTTCCCGTCCTTTGCATTTTTTCTATTTTTCTCTTTTCCTTCTTTAATTCTTGATGCAATTCTTATTTTGAAAGGTAAGTTTAGGAAACTTTTTATAATCACAGGTCTGAATGTAATCGCTTATATAGGCGTTATCATTCTTGCGATAGCGCTTGGTGAGAAAATATCTTTTATTTTTTCAGGGCTTTCAGTTATTTCAATTGTTCGGTTCATTTATACCTGGTGTCTTATAAACAAATTTTTCGGCAGGGGTTTAAAAGGCTTTAAGTTGGATGAAATGTTTTTAACTTTTAAAGAGGTTTTACTTTTCACGATTCCACTTATAGTTGGGCATATAAGCGCCTTAATTTCAAGGCAAGTTGATAAGTATATAATTGCAAATAATTTTTCAGGTGATTTTTACGCAACTTATACTATTGGGGCAAAGGAATTGCCAATTGTTCCGTTAATTACAAGCTCATTTGCATCGGTGATTTTTCCAGAGATAAGCAAATTATATAGTGCTGGCAAGAATTCCGATGTTGTTCAACTTATAAAAGATGTTGTGCGTTTAACTTCGCTTTTCATATTTCCTTCTTTTTCTTTTCTTTTATTTTTTTCAAGGGAATTCATCGTTATTCTTTTCTCGGAAAAATATCTTGAAAGCGTTGGCATTTTTAGAATTTATCTTTTTTTCCTTCCTGTAAGAATTCTTGTTTATAGTTCAATACTTTCGGCTCTTGGAAAACAGAAAATTTATATGCTTGTTTCATTCTTTGATTTGATTTTCAACTTAGCTCTTGGATTAATTCTTGTCAAAATTTTTGGTTTGATAGGTCCTGCTATTGCTGTTGTAGCCTCAACATATATTGAAGCGTTTATCATGTTATTTTTTATCTCAAAAGCCCTTGGGGGAATAGGACTGTTTGAAATATTGCCATTAAAATTTATGATGCTTATTTTTGTTTTCTCTTTGTTGGTGGCATTTTTTTGCTATAGTGTGAGTTTGATAATTCAAGATGTAATTTTAAGGTTTGTTCTGTCTGGAATTTTGTTTTCAGTTGTTTATTTTTCTGTTGCTGTTAATCTTCGGCGGAGGATTTGAATTTTTCAATTTTATTTTCAAAATTTTAATTACAAAAGCACAAAATAAAAAGTAAGGAGGAGAACAAAAATGTCCGACTTCAGAATTGAAAAAGACGCACTTGGTGAGGTTAAAGTCCCAACCTGGGCATTATGGGGGGCACAAACACAAAGGGCTGTTGAAAACTTCCCGATAAGTGGGATAAGATTTCCAAGGACATTTATTAAAGCAATTGGGCTTGTTAAATACTGTGCAGCTAAGGTTAACCATGAGCTTGGTTTACTTGACGAGGCAAAAGCAAAAGCAATAATGGAAGCTGCAAGGGAAGTCATTGAAGGAAAACTTGATGAACACTTTCCGCTTGATATTTTTCAAACGGGTTCTGGTACATCAACTAACATGAATGCAAATGAGGTTATAGCAAATCGTGCTTGTGAGATCCTTGGGGCGAAGAGGGGTGAAAAAAGTGTTGTTCATCCAAACGATCATGTTAATCTTGGGCAATCTTCAAACGATGTGATCCCGGCTTGTATTCACATTTCAGCAGCAATAGCAATTAAAGAGCAACTTTTACCTTCGCTTCAAAAGCTTCATAAGGCACTTTTGGAAAAATCTAAAGAGTTTGATGATATTGTAAAAACTGGGAGAACGCACCTTATGGATGCAATGCCCGTGCGACTTGGGCAGGAATTTTCAGGTTATGCAGCACAGATTGAGCTTGCAATTGAGAGAATTAACGCCGTACTACCCAGATTGTATGAACTTGCACTTGGTGGCACAGCGGTTGGAACCGGAATCAATACCCACCCGGAATTTGGAAAAAGAATCGCTGAAGCACTTGCTCAAGAAACAGGGATACCTTTTAGAGAAACGAGGAATCACTTTTCAGCACAGGCATCAATGGATACAGCTGTTGAATTAAGCGGTGCATTAAAAGCACTTGCAGTTGCTCTTTACAAAATTGCGAATGATTTAAGATGGATGAATTCAGGTCCTCAAGCGGGTCTTGCTGAAATCCGTCTTCCGGCGCTTCAACCTGGTTCGTCAATAATGCCAGGGAAGATTAATCCTGTTATCCCGGAGGCGGTTATTATGGTATCAATGCAGGTAATTGGGAATGATTCAGTTATAACTTTAGCTGGCTCATCTGGAAACTTTGAGCTTAATGTTGCTCTTCCTGTCATTGCACGAAACCTTTTGGAGTCAATTACAATTCTATCAAATGTTAGTGATGTTTTCGTTGATAAATGTATAAACGGAATTGTGGCAAATAAAGAGCATATGGAGCGACTTGCTGGGCAAAATGCAATTCTTGCAACTGCGCTTACGCCACATCTTGGCTATGATAAAGCTGCACAAATCGTTAAAAAAGCGATGGCTGAAAATAAAACGATTCGTGAAGTTGTGCTTGAACTTGGGTGGATGAAGGAAGATGAGTTAGATAAAGTGCTTGACATTAAAAAGATGACCGAAGGAGGATTTGTTGCAGGTGTGTCAGGTGGTGGTTGATCTATCAGCGGGGCTTTTGCCCCGCTACTTTATTTTACTTTTAATATGAAAAAAATATAATTTGAGTTCAAAATGAAGATTGAAAAAATTCAAAAAACGCTTCATGAGTTTGGACTTGATGGATGGCTTTTTTATGATTTCCATAACAGGGATAAAATAGGGATGAAAATTCTTGGACTTTCAATGTCTGGACTTGCTACAAGGAGATGGTTTTATTTCATCCCGAAGGAAGGTAAGCCAATAAAACTTGTCCATAGGGTTGAACCTGATAAACTTGATTCTTTACCAGGAGAAAAATTTTATTATTCAGGTTGGCGTGAATTGCACGAAAGATTAAAAGAAATTCTTGGGATGCCTAAAAAAATCGCAATGCAATATTCCCCGTTTAATTCAATTCCATATATTTCAATTGTGGATGCTGGGACAATTGAGCTTGTGAAAAGTTTTGGTCATGAAGTTGTTTCATCGGCAGACCTTGTTCAGATTTTTGAAGCTTTAATTGATGAAGAGACAATTAAAACACATTTTGAAGCAGGGAAGCTCGTTGATGAGACACTTGATGAGGCTTTTGAAGAAATTAGAAAAGCTGTTAGAAACGGAAAATATAAAACTGAATACGAAATTCAACAATTTATATTGAAAAGATTTCATGATAAAGGTTTGACATCTGATGAAGATCCGCCAATTGTTGGGGTTAATGACCATCCAGCAAATCCACACTTTTATCCAACCCCTGAAAATACAAGGGAAATAAAGCCGGGCGATAAGCTTTTAATTGACCTATGGGCGAAGAAAAATCAACCTGGTGCAATCTTTTATGATATCACATGGTGCGCGTTTATAGGCGATGACCCGCCAGAAGAATATGTTAAAATCTTTCACATCGTAAGAGATGCAAGGAGGGAAGCATTGGCGTTTTTACAAAATCGTTTAAGTAAAAATCAAGATGTCGCTGGTTGGGAAGTTGATGAAGTTGCAAGGAAATATATTCAGGAAAGAGGATATGGTGAATTTTTTACACATCGCACTGGTCATTCAATTGGAGAAAATGTTCATGGGAATGGCGCAAACATTGATAATTTTGAAACAAAGGATTTGAGAAAACTTGTCCCTGGTTCACTTTTCTCTCTTGAACCGGGAGTTTACATCCCTGGAAAAATGGGGGTGAGATCTGAAGTGAATGTTTATATCAATTCTGAAAAGAAAGCTTTGATAACTGGAAGGGAACAGGAGGAACTTGTGTTAATTTATTAAAAATAAAATAGGAGTTGGAATGTTTCTTTACGCTATACTCATTTATCTGGGGCTTTTACTTGCGGTTGGTATTTATAAGACAAAAGCTGTTAAAACTCAAGATGATTTCATGGTCGCTGGAAGAACAACCCCTGTTTATAAGCTTGTTGGGACATTGCTTGCAACTTGGATTGGCTCTGGAAGTATAATCGCTGGTGCAGGTCTTGCTTATAGAGTTGGTTTTTCAGAATTGTGGTTATCAGCAGGGGCATGGGTTGCTATTGTAATTGTATATTTCCTTGCTGGAAGGGTCAGGAAAATTGCTCAGTATACAATGCCTGATATACTTGAACAAAGATATAACAAGTGGGCAAGAATACTTGGAACTATAACAATAGTTATCGCTTATGTGACGATTGCAAGCTATCAGTTCAAGGGTGGAGCTTTTGTATTAAATCTTGTCGTAGGGATTCCGATTGAGTATGGAATTATAATCACGGCTGTTTTTGTGGTTTTATTTACAGCGCTTGCTGGGCTTATTTCAGTTGTTACGATGGATATAATCAATGGGACTTTAATGCTTTTAGGGATTGCTCTTGCTGTTCCTATAGTTTTAAATGATGTTGGTGGCTGGGCAGTGGTTAGGGAAACATTACCGCCAGATAGATTTGCTGTTTTTGGTAAGAAAGATTTTATCTGGGCTATGGGTGTTTTCTTTCCAACTTTTTTCCTTCTTTTAGGTGAGTCAAGTATGTATCAAAAATTTTTCAGCGCGAAAGACGCCAAAGCAGCAAGACAGGCTGTTATTTTTTGGGTCATCGGAACAATTATAATTGAAACATCAATCACAGCTCTGGCGGTTTTTGCAAGTGTTAAGTTCAAACTTCAAGAATCAGAAAAAGTTATTTTACATCTTGCAACTCACGGAGGTGAAATTGGGCTTCCACCAATAGTTGGAGTAATGCTTATTGTAGCTGCAATGGCAATTATAATTTCAACTGCAAATAGTTTCCTTCTTACACCAAGCACAAACCTTGTGAGGGACATTTACCAGAGATTTATAAATCCGAAAGCCACTCATAAACAAATAATAACTTTACAGCGAATTTTGATCGTTGTTTTAGGTTTTTTAGGTTATCTTCTTTTGACGAGATTTCAAACCGTACTTCAGATGGCTTTAACTGCTTATACGATGATTGGGGCTGGGCTAACCCCGGCACTTCTTGCTGCATTTCTTTGGAAGAGAGTTACAACCGCAGGTGGGGTTGCAAGCATAGCAACTGGAATGGGGATAACATTGGTCATAACCCTTATCAATATGTTCAGCAAAGAACCTTTGCTTGAAGCCGATTACATCGTTTTACCTTCGGCAGCTGGTTCAATTATAGTATTAATCATCGTTAGTTTGCTAACTCCACCAGATCCACCCGAAAAATGGAAGCCATTTGTAGAAAATAAAGATTAAAGTTAGCCAAATGAAAAAAATTATTGCTTTGATTATCGCATTTCTTTCATTGGAATCATCAACGATATCACAGCCAGAAAATCTTGAGGTTCTTCACAGGAAGACATTTGAAAAAATAAAGTTCATTGCTGATACATCAAATGGCGTCATTGGCGTTGCTGTTAAGAATCTTGTAACGGGCGAGACATTTTTGATAAATGAAAACTTTTTATTTCCCCAAGGTAGCGCGATAAAAATTCCGATTTTAATTGAAGTTCTTAAACAAGCAAGCGAGGGAAAATTTAAATTAACAGATAAGATTAAAATTGAGAAGAAATATCAAGTCGGCGGAAGTGGTGTGCTTAAAGAATTTGGGGATGGTCTTTCAGAGTTGAGCATTTATGACCTTGCGGTTTTGATGATAACTGTAAGTGATAACACAGCCACAAACATTTTAATTGATCTCGTAGGGATGGAAAATGTAAATAAAACGCTTGAGAAACTTGGCTTAAAACAGACAAAGTTGCAACGCAAGATGATTAGACCCGATGCCTCCGCAAGAGGCGAAGAAAACCTATCAACGCCATTTGAAGCGATGAAACTTATGGAAATGCTCTATAAAGGCGAAGTTGTTAGCAAAGAAATATCAAACCAAGCCGTTGAAATTTTAAAAAAGGGGAAAGAAGCAAATCTTAACAAGTATCTTCCGCCTGATGTTAAGATTGCAAATAAACCAGGAGGTATAGAAGGAGTCAATTGCGAATGGGGTATCGTTTTCCTTCCAAGACACCCATATGTTATAGTCGTGATGAGCAATTACAATTTAAAATCAGCAGACGAAACAATAGCACAAATTTCAAAAATCATTTATGAACATTTCTGGCGGATTTCACTATCAACTAAATATGGGACAAGGGTTCCAGTTGAGTTGTTAAAATGAAGCGTCAATTGAATTTTTGAATATATTGATTTTTCTTCTTTTATTTCTTGACTTTTGAGAAAAATTTCTGCAATTTGGAAGCGAAATAAAACAAAATTTTAGTCCAACCATGAGAATTTTTTATAGCTTCTTCTTGGGTTTAATTTTCCTCTCAACTTTCCTTTTTGCTCAAGTTGAGCAATGGATATACAAGAAATCAATTGAGTTTCCAGCAAGTGATACAGCATATGTTAGACCGTTTTTATGTGCAGTTGACGCAAGCGGTAATCTTTGGGTTATTTCTTCAAAAGCAACTGATACATCAGCTCATAACGCTTTGTGGAAGGCTGGACCAAATGATGATGTTTTTACGCTTGTTTACGATTATACAGCAAGAAATGACACCACAAATGTTCATTCGCTTCGTGGTATAACAACAATTCAAAATGATGTGCTTGTTGTTTTTAGGCAACCTGCTTCAGTAAGCGCTGTTGGTGTTTCAGGGCTTGATTATTTTAAGAACGGGTCTTCGGAGCAAAAAATTAGGTATGGGTTTAATTTTGGACAATCTGGTTACGGGACTTTTGTTTTTGGTTTGAGCGCAACTAAGGATAGCTTTGTTTATGCTGGGACGACATATCAAGCTGGGAATCCAGGACCTACTCCAAGAGTTTATAACTTCACAAGTAGACAAATAACAAACCCAGATGATGGATCTGCAGATCCCGGCGCTTATATTCCACCGCCGTTTTACTCAAGTTGTCCAGGTGGACGCTCTCCCAGTGGAACCGATGCAATTCGGGATATCGCAGTTATACCTGATGGAGATTATAATAATCCAAACACCCCATTTTTCACATCAAGAAATAGTTCAGAAGATAATCCAACTGCTGGAAATGTAGCAATTTGGACGGGTGGAACGCAAATTAAGCCAGAAAATTACACTGGGCAGGCATTGACCGATTTTGCTGGTTTTCTGGCGCTCGGTAGGTTTGTTCCATCAGGAATCTATGTAGACAAAAAAGGTAGGTTATGGGTTTGCCGACCTGATTCTGGATTTCAAACTGTTAAAGCATTTGAAGTCGCTGGTAATTTTGCAATGGAAGTTTTAACGCTTGAAGGTGCCCCGTTCAACGCACCTTGCGATGTCGCTTTAAGCCCCGATGAATCAAAAGCTTATGTGATTGACATGTTCGCAAGAAAAGCCTTTGTTTTTGAAAAGGTAACTTCTGTAAGTCAAGAAAGTAATATCCCATCAAATTTCTACATTCATCAGAATTATCCAAATCCATTCAACTCATCAACTGCTATTATTTATGAAATTCCAAAAGATGGCTTTGTGAGGATAAACATTTATAATTCACTTGGTCAAAGGTTATTTTCAATTGTTAATTCAATTCAAAAAGCCGGTAAGCATATCACAAGTTTTGACGCTGGCAATTTACCAAGTGGTGTTTACTATTATCAGCTTGAGGTTGACAACTTTAAGTCGCCATTTAGAAAAATGGTTTTAATAAAATAGCATTTAAAGCCATGAGATTTTTAAAAGTCGTAATTTCACTTCTTTTAATCATATCAGTTTCGTTATCTCAAACTCCCAAGGGAAAAATTTCCGGAAAGATCACGGATAGAACAACTGGTGAGCCACTTCCTGGGGCAAATGTTTTAATAGAAGGAACAACAATGGGAGCAGCTGCAAATTTTGAGGGCGAGTATTTTATAATTAATGTTCCGCCTGGAAGATATAATTTAATCGCAAGCATGGTTGGTTATAAAAAAGTCATAGTGCGGGATGTTGTTGTTTATGTTGATAGAACGACAACTGTTAATTTTCAGCTTGAGCCAACCGCGATTGAGGTTGAACCAATAATTGTTGAAGCTAAAAGACCTGTTATAGAAAAGGATAAAACTTCAACATCAGTAAATATAGAAGCCAGAGAAATTGAAAGTGCCCCGATTGAAGGATTAAAACAAATTCTTGAATTAACCGCTGGCATAATTCAAAATCCAAATGGGACATATAGCATTCGTGGTGGTGGAGCGTATGAGTTAAATTTTATGATAAATGGTGTTGAGCAAATAACAACAAATACAGGTGTCCCAGGTTATAGTTTTGCTTGGGATAAATCAAATAACTCGTGGAAATATGATTATAATCCGCTTGCGGTTGCACAGATGGAAATCATCTCGGGTGGTTTTAGTGCAGAATATGGAAATGCACAGTCTGGTGTTGTTAAGGTTGTGACAAAAGAAGGTGGTCCAAAATTATCTGGCGAAATAAGATTTGAATATAGACCACCAGGGCAATACCACTGGGGTCCCTATCTTTATGGTCCTGAAACGGTTGAATGGAAAAAATGGGGAACTTTGGAAGGATGGAAAAGGATGTATCCTGATTCCTCAGACGAATGGCTTTATAAAATGTGGCGTAAGTGGGTTGAAAATCACTCACCAAATCCCGATGGCGGACCAAACCCACTTGGCGTTTATGATTATAGAAAACTTTCTTACAGAAGGTTTCTGCTTGGTTTCGGTGGTCCTTTGGGCTCAAGTCCAGAGGCTCTTAGATTTTTCATCTCGGCTGAGTATAGAGAAAAACCTACAAGAATCCCCACAATTGAAAGGGTACAAATTTATCAAAATTATACTTTAACTTTATCTTGGAGTCCAATCCCGAAGCATAAATTTAAACTTATGGGACTTTATCAATATTATCGTGGCGGTTTGTTTTCTGGTTCGGATGATATTCGCTGGGCTGGCAGAGATGGTGCTTGGAAATATGTCCTCGTGACGGATTCACCAAGGGATGAGATAACAACAACACAAAGTTTTACCTGGACATATGCGATAAATCAACATTCATTTTTTGAATTGACAGCTTATCATTCAAGAGAAAGATATATTGTTCTTGTTTTGCCTGTGCCACAGAGACCAAGCTATTTAAGAGATGATGTATGGTCAATTCCACCAGGTCCATGGGATGAAGGGTATAGAACAGTTTATTCGTTTACGACACTTTACGGTCAAGATGCAAGAACTGACGCATGGAGCGTTTACGGTGATTATACAAACCAAATAACAACAAGGTTACAAATAAAAGCTGGGTTTAAACTCAACTATTGGGACACATATTACAGCGCTGTTTCAAGCTTTGCAGCAAATGCTTTTATTTCAAGAACAGGTTATGCAGAATATTACAAAGCATATCCGTACTATATCGCTGGATATGTCCAAAGCAAATTTGAATATGAAGGAATGATTGCAAATGTTGGTGTAAGAGTTGACGGTTATAATTTTAACACGGAGATCCCTTATGATAGATTTAATCCATTTTATCCCGCCCTTGGTGCTGAAGCAATAGGTGATCCAAGGACAAAGCGAACGAGAGGTTATGTTAGAGTTTCACCGAGATTTGGAATTTCATTTCCAATAGCTGAAAATACAGCTTTTAGATTACAATATGGACATTTTTATTCTATGCCTACATTTAAAGAAGCCTTAATGAAAACAACGGAACTTGGATGGATCGCTTATGGCAATGGAAATCTTGGACCAAAGCAAACAATAAGCTATGAATTTGGCTTACAACACAGTTATAAAAACACACATAGAATTGATATTGTCGCTTATTACAATGATAGAGTTAAACAGGTTGGAACTCTTTACATCTATGCACCAAGTGCTGGGATTAGGCGAAACAAAAGATATTTAACTTATGAGAATAATTCTTACGGAGCATCAAAAGGAATTGAAATTACAATTGATAAGGTTGCTCCAGGAAGATGGAACTACAGGTTAACTTATAGTTTGTCAAGGACGACATTTGGATATTATGGTCCAAGGGCACTTTGGTCAGATGATCCAAATGATCCAAGGAATTATCAAGAAAGAAATCAAGCAAATGATTTTTTGTCATACGATGATAGGACACATACATTTAGGGCACTTGTAAGTTATAACATTGAGAAAGATGGTGGAATTGAAATTTTGGGCGTCAAGCCATTTTCTGATTTTAGTGTAAGTTTAACTTATACTGCGCAGAGCGGAACACCGTTCACTTATGTGACGAGTTATGACGAGTTTAAAGATGTTGTGAATAACCGTCGTTATCCGCTTGAAGCAAAATTTGATCTCAACTTGACGAAGCGAATTTACTTCGGGAAGCAGAGTATTTTAATTGGGGTTAGAGTGATGAATTTATTTAATAACAGGTGGTTGACCCCATTTTCATCGCAAGATGATTTGAGAGATTGGGTTGAAAGGAATATAACTCCTGATATGCTAAAACCAGGAGAAGATCCACTTAATCCAAGGGCAAGTTACAAATTTAATTACTTTACAACCTATCGTAATGTCCCAAGGGAAATTTATTTTACAATTGGTCTTGGTTTTTAAAAGAAAAGACATTTCAAGATGAGAATAAAAACTTTGATTTTGTTTTTTATTTTAGCAATACAATCGTTCTCTCAAGTTTCGGCACCTTTGCTTAGTTTTAAAAGGGGTATGTTGTGGGAATCTTTTTATTATGGTAAAATTTGCCCACCGTTTAATAATTGGCAAAGGATAAATTATGGAATGGATTGGCCTGGCTTTGATCCCGAATGGATCGGAGCAGATATCGGCGGTCCAGCTTCACATCTCGTCTCTGGTGGTTTCATCGTAGCTGGACTTGATTCAAATGGTAAAGTTATCGCAGCGGAGGATTGGGCAATGTATGCTGGAAGCGTGTCCCCGGAAGCAGGAGCAAAGTATGTTGTTAGAAAGCATATGAAAATAGAAAACCATTGGCAAACCAAATTCCCTGGACCAGAGGAAATAATTGAAAGCGTATGGGAGTATAATCCAAACTATCAACCTCAATATCAAGGGGATAAACCCTTACCTATAAGAGTTGAGAGAAAAGCCATGCAATGGAGTGGCTCTCAAGCAGATGAAAATTATATCATAATTGAATATGTGATAAAAAACATAAGCAATGAATTATCTCCCGACGACAAATTTGGTCTTTATAATGCCACGATTTATAAAATGTATATTCTATTCACTTATGCTTTTTCAATAAACTCAAGAGCGTGGAGAATTTTATTTTATCCTCAATATAGCGAGGGAGCAAGAAATAATCGTTTTTTCTTTGTCCCAACTGATAGATTGCTTTTTGGCTATGCTGATGATTTCCCAGCAACAGTGGAAAGAAATGAAAAATATGGTTATTACAGCCAAGGTGGTCCACAAAGACAAGGTGAGTGGCTTGCTCCAGGATATCCGGGATTAAAATTTATCTATATCTCTCCAGATAGCACAGGGAGGGCAAATAGGATAAATGGTTATGCTTGGTCTGCGGCTGATGACAGAATTGATCTATATGGTCCGTTTGGAACTGCAAGTGTTGGGCTTGATGGAAGATATGCAATTTGTAAAGATCCAAGAAATGCTTCCTCTCCAGTCGTTTCACCTTCTGATCCTCTTTGGACAACGCGAAGAATGTGGTCTCTTGTCTCGCTAGGTCCTTGGACATTGAAACCTGGAGATACGATAAAAGTTGTGACTGCGGAGGTTATTGGTGGGGTTTCGTACAAAGAAGCGGTAGATCCAAATTTAGGAGCATCAGTGATTGGGAGCAAAGGATATAATGAACTTTTAAAAAATTCTCGTCGTGCCCAATTCAATTACGAAAACGGATATAATGTTCCTGATCCCCCGCCGGCTCCAAATTTTACGGTGCGACTTTTTGATGAGAAAGAAGGAGTAATTGCCAATGTGATTGAATGGTATGATTCAGTTGAAACTATCCCAGATAGGGATTATTCTGGTAGTGAAGCTTTTGATCTTGCTGGTTATAGAATTTATCGTTCAAATTATCTTCCAATTGGACCATGGGAGTTGATCGCTGATATTAGAAAAGGAGACCCACAATTTTACAACGCTACCACGAGAAAGTATAAGTTTGTTGACACGACAGTTACAATTGGGTTCAGTTATTACTATGCGATTACGAGTTATGACACTGGGCATTCCTCGTGGCCACCAAATCCAAACGCTCGTTTTCCAGAAACTAATTCCAACAGGGTCCCGCCCATGGAAAGCTCAATTTACGCAAATCGCATGATAGTGCCATTTAAAGCAACTATACCCGCAACAAATGATCTTGACAAAATTCTTGTAGTTCCAAATCCTTTTGTGGCTCGCTCTGGATTCATAAATCCACGAGATGTTGATGTTATTCAATTCGTTAATATACCAAGCCCATGCGTGATAAGAATTTATACCATTAGAGGAGACCTTGTTAAAACAATTTATCATAGTGATGGTTCAGGCATTGCCTCTTGGAATCAGGTTACAGATTACGGGCAATATGTTGAAAGTGGAATTTACATTTATCATATTGAAACCAACGATGGTAGAAAGAAGCTCGGTAAATTTGCAATAATAAGATAATTTAGGGTTTGAAAATGAAAAAAGTTTTTCCTTTTCTATTTTTAGTTTTGAATTTGGTTTTTTCGCAGAGTTTCAAAAAGGTTGGAACAACTGGATATGTTTTCCTTGAAGTTCCCGTAAGCCCGAGAGCAAGCGGGGTTGGTGATGCAGGCGTAGCTTTATTTCACACTAGTGCAGATGCGATTTTCATAAACCCAGCTCTCACTGGATTTATGACGAAGAAGCAATCTGTTAATTTTACACTTGCAAATTGGCTTGCTGATGTAAAGCAAATAGCATCAGCTTATACAGTAAAACTTGGAAATATCGGTGTTTTGGGAATAAGTTTTGTTCGTTTTGATTTCGGAACGATGCAAGGAACAGTAAACGCAAACCCAGACCAACCGGGAAATTATATTATAACTGAAACTTTTTCTGCTGATGCGTTTGCCTTAGGAGTTTCTTACGCAAAGATGTTAACCGATAAATTCTCTTTCGGTGGATTAGTTAAATATGTAAGAGAAAAAATTTGGTTTTATAAGTCTGATAACTTTGTTTTTGATGTTGGCATTCTTTATTTCACTGGTTTCAGAAGTCTAAGGATAGCTGGAGCAATACAAAACTTTGGGGTTGATAGTAAATATATTGGTGATTCATTCAAAATGCCAATAATGTTTAAAATTGGAATGGCAGGTGAAATTATAGGTGAATATGATCAACCGACTCGCCTATCTTTAATGATTGAAGCATTACATCCAAGTGATTCACCCGAAAAATTAAACCTCGGGATTGAGTATACATATAAAAATTTCCTTAGCTTTAGAGGCGGATATAAGTTAAACTACGATGAGGAAAACTTCACATTTGGATTCGGGATAAACGGTTCAAGTGCTAAGATACCTGTAAATTTTGACTTCTCATATCTGAATTTTAACCGCCTTGGTTCGGTTATCAGAGTTGGAATAGGGATGGACTTTTAAATGATTCTTGTCATAAACTTCCTCCTTGATAAAATCCCAAAACTTTATTAAAATAAGGGAAAATAAAAATAAAATTACAAAGCTATGAAACTGCTTTCACTACGGACTGAAAAGGAAAATTTCATTGGGATTATTTATGATGAAAGTGGTAGAATTCTTAACTTAACTGATGCACTCCCACTTTATCAAAAACTTAAAAATAAAATTGATGATTTCCCACGTATAAAAACTATAACTGAGCTTTTCAGGGAGCAACTATTTAACATTGACCTTTTCAAGCGGGTTATTGAATTTGTTGAGAAGCATAATTTGATGGAGTATCTTTTCGTCAAAGAGTCCTTTAGGTATAACGCTCCTGTTGAATTTCCACCAAAGTTTGTCTGCTTGGGGAGAAATTATGAACAACACGCAAGGGAATTTGGAGCAACACCTCCATCTGAAGAACCGATAATTTTTGCAAAAAGTGGAACTTCAGTAATAGGACATTTGGAGACAATTTATATCCCGACAGATGTGGGAAGGATTGACCATGAAATTGAGCTTGCAGTTGTGATAGGGAAAAGGGGAAAAAAGATTAAAAAAGAAAATGCTTGGAGCTATATCGCTGGATATACAATTGTCATAGATGTCACGGCAAGAGATCTTCAAAGAAAAGACATCCAAGCTCAACATCCATGGTTTAGGTCAAAAAGTTTTGATTATTTCGCACCGATGGGACCGTGGATTGTAACAGCTGATGAAATTCAACCACCTGTTGAACTTGATTTAAAATTATGGGTTAACGATGAACTTAGGCAAAATTCAAACACGAGAAATATGACCTTTGACATTCCTTCAATAGTTGAATCAATCAGCCGATATATGACTCTTTATCCTGGAGATGTTATTGCAACTGGAACACCAGAAGGAGTAGGACCAATTAAACCAGGAGATAAAATAACAGCATGGATTCAAAACATTGGAGAGCTCGTAAATTATGTTGAGGCTGAAACAGATTAAAAAATTAACATTTTGAAAATCATGCGAAGAAAGGAATTCCTAAAATCTATGGGATTTCTAACTTTTGGTGCACTTTTCAAAAATTCAGAATTTAAATTTGATCATTTAAACTTTAAAAATTTTGCCGAAGAAATCTCAAACCTTAAACCTGAAAATCCAAAATTTTGGAAGTTAATTCGTGAGCAGTTTCCAATACCTAAGGACTATGTCTACCTTAATACGGGGGGACTTGGCTCATCGCCATTTGTGGTGAGCCATAAGGTAAAAGAGGAGATGGACAATCTTGACAGATACCCAACGCCAAATCATGATCTTGAAAGATGGTGGAAAGTAAAAGAAAAATGCGCTGATGTCTTTGGATGTGATAAGGAAGAGATTGCTCTTGTAAGCTGTGCAACTGAGGGAATTAATATTGTAATAAATGGTCTTCCTTTGAAAAAAGGAGACGAAGTTATTTTGACAACACACGAACATGTAGCTGGAAATCTCCCACTACTAAACCGAGCTAAGAGAGATGGTATCATTTTGAAAACTTTTGAGCCTGATACAAAAAATTGGAATGGAAATCTTGAAAAAATTGAAAGATTGATAAATAAAAAAACCAAATTGATCTTCGTAAGCCATATAACCTGCACCACAGGTCAGCGTCTCCCCGAAAAAGAAATTTGTAAACTTGCGAAAGATAAAGGTTTATGGGTTTTTCTTGATGGAGCACAAGTTCCTGGGATGATGCCCATTAATGTTCGTGAATACAACTGTGACTTTTATACAACAAGCGGACATAAATGGCTTCTGGGACCGAAAAGAACGGGAATTCTTTATGTTAAGAAAGAAAACCTTGAACTAATACAACCCTTAACCGTTGGTGGATATTCAGACGCTGGATATAGCATTGAAAAAAACGAGTTGAAATTTCAACCTTCTGCACAAAGGTTTGAGTATGGAACTCAAAATCCAGCTTTGTTCTTTGGTCTTGAGGTAGCCATTGATTTTTTAAACGCCATTGGGATTGAAAATGTGTGGAAACATAACAGAATCCTCGCTGAAGCTTTTTATCAGGAACTTATTAAAATTCCAAATGTTGATGTTTTATCTCCGCAGGAGGAAGACTTTAGAAGTGCAATGATAACATTCAAGATGAAAAACATAGAGTATGATAAAATTGTCTCTTATTTAATGGAAAAGCGAATTAGGGTTAGACCAGTAACCGAAGGTAATTTGATGGCAGTTAGAGTTTCTTTCCATGTTTATAATAGTGAAATGGATGTTGCAAAAATTTTAAACGAGATTAAGAAGCTTGCCCAATCGTGAATGAGGTCAAGATATTTCCTAATGATATTTGTTTTAAGCCTGTTTCTGAGAATTTTTTTGCTTGATGCAGAAAGTTTATGGCTTGATGAAGGTTCCTCAGTTAGATTTGCTAATTTGAAAATTGATGAGATTATCAAATCAACAAAAACCGACGCTAACCCGCCTCTTTATTATATCATTCTTCATCTTTGGATAAAAATGTTTGGCGATTCAGAGGCTTCTGTTCGTTTCCCATCAGTTATATTTGGCATAATAACTGTGATAATTTTATATAAACTTTGCCTTAAATTTTGGGATGAAAAAGTTGCATTAATCTCTTCTCTTATCGCAGGTATTTCTGTCTTTCAAGTTTTTTACTCGCAGGAAGCACGAATGTATGCAATGATGTGCCTGTTATCGGTTTTTTCATTTTTTTACTTTCTTGAAATTTTAGAAAACGAAAGTATCAAACACTATATATTTTACTCGCTCGTAAACATTCTTTTGCTTTACACCCACCTTTATAGCTTCTTTATAATTTTTGCTCAATTGATTTTTGTGGCTTTTTATGAGAGGGCGAAATTAAAAAACTTTATCCTTACATTATTTGTTTCTTTTCTATTTTTCACGCCGAGATTTTTAATTGTTTTAAATCAGGTGAAAGAAATCTTGTTATTTGGTAGGTTTTGGTTGCCTAAACCTGATTTTGTTGAACTTATGAAAACGCTGATTCAATTCGCTGGAGCAACATATCCAATGCCAAGGGATGAAAGCGGTAATGTGATTTTGAACAGGTTTATAATTGAGTATTTAAGCCCCGCCATTTTACTTTTGGTCATGCTTGCTATGGTCGTGTTTTCAATTTTTGGCTTTAAGAAATTTAGTGCAGAGAAAAGAAAAACTTACATAATTCTCTGGCTTTGGTTTATCATACCAATTTTAACGCCGTTTATCCTATCCCAATTTTTAACTCCCTTTTATTTCACAAGATATGTAATTGCTTCTTCCATCCCTTTTTATTGTCTTGTTTCAATTGGGGTTGAGAGTTGCGATGATATCAGGTTAAAAAGATACATTTTTGGCATTATCTTGTTTCTTTCAGTAGTGAATCTCGCTTGGTATTATGGCAAGACGAACAAAGAAGAATGGAGAGAAGCAGTTAAGTTCATTGAGGAAAGGGCAGGGGAAAGGGATTTAATTATCGCAAACAAATATGTGTTTTACTACTATTCAACCAGAAAAGATGTTGAGAAGGTTCAACTTCAAGATATCTTTTTACAAAATGAGCACAAGTTAATTGGCAAACTTCGGCAATTATCACAAAAGTATGAAAGGATTTGGTATGTTTCATCGCATGAGCCCGAACTTGAAGAAATTATCTTTAAAAATTTGAGCAATCTAATGTATTTTTCCATGAGAAAGAAATTTCTTGGGATAGAGATTTTCCTTTTTGAAAAGGTCAAAGGTTAAGGCTTTATCTATCAAGGATTTTATCTTCAAGCCTCATATAACCTCGGATCAAATGGCTTAAGCCAAATCTAATGGGTTCAGGGGGCCAAGGTATTACTTTGCGATTTACAAAAAACATTTGAGTCAAATCAGACTTTTGTTCAAGCAAAATTTCGGCAAGAAGTTTCCCGTTAAAATTTGTCAGCGATACCCCATGACCAACGCAACCCAAACTGTAGTAAGCTCTTTCATCTCCAATTTTTCCAATTATAGGAGCCATATCAATTGGGACAGAAACAGGTCCACCCCATTGATGTGTAAATTTTACATCTTTTAAGACAGGAAAGAGCTTCTTGACATAATTTTTTAACTCGTTAAAGATCCTTTCATTTTCATCATAATGCATTTTTCTTCCGAATCCAACTCCGACATCACCCCCACCCATAAGCAATCTGTTATCTTTGGTTAATCTGTAGTAATGAACGAGATTTCTTGCATCTTCAATCCCTTGTCTATTTTTCCAGCCAACTTCATCAAAAAATTTTGCATCAAGTGGTTCTGTTAAAACAATATATGTAAAGGCTGGAACTTGCGTTCTCTTCAACTGCGGGAATAGGTGAGAGAATGCGTTGGTTGCAAATAAAATTTTTTCAGCCTTTAAAATTCCTTTATTTGTTTTTATTATGAAATGGGATTTGTGGCGATTTACTTCATTTACAGAGGAGTATTCAAAAATTTTCACTCCAAGTTCAAGGTTTAGCTTTCTTATTCCCCATGCAAGTTTTACGGGATTAAGCAGTACACATCTTGGTTCCCACCACGCCCCAAGATATAGAGGGCTATTTACTTCTTTTTTAACTTCTTCTTCCGAAAGCCACTCTATCCCTTCAATGCCAAGCGAACGTATAAGATTTATTTCACTTTGTATCCTTTTCACATAAAATTTTGATGTTGCAACTCTTAAAAATCCGGGTCTTTCGTAATCACACTCAATTCCGTTTGTAATTATGAATTCACTTAAATAATCAACCGCCTTTTCCATGTAATGATGTGCTTGAAGTGCTTTTTCTTTTCCAAATCTTAAAGCAGTTAAACTAAATGTCAACCCGAAGAGCGTCATACCAAAACCCGCATTTCTACCGCTTGCTCCATAACCACAGATTTGGTCTTCAACTATTGCGACATCAATTGAGTTATTAATCTTTTTAATATGAAATGCTGTTGAAAGACCTGTAAAACCACCCCCTATGATTGCGATGTCAACTTTTAAACTTCCTTCTAATTCGGGTTGTGCTTTAAATTCACCAGCTGTCTCAAGCCAAAAACTTTTCCTTCGGAAATTTTCCATTTCTTGATTCATTTATATTTCAAATGTTTCACCTCTTTCGGGGACGATCACATTTTCAAACCCTATCTCTTTCAAACCATCCGCAAGTTTAAACGATTGTTCCTCTTCACCATGAACGACAAATATTCCATTTACATGTTTTCTGTCAATGTGACTTATATATGCAAGAAGTTCGTTTCTATCCGCATGGGCACTTAAAGCATCAATGGAGATAACCTCTGCGTTTACATCGTATTCATCGCCAAAAATTTTGACTTTTTTAACTCCATCCTTCAACTTTCTACCAAGTGTATTTTCCGCCATGTATCCAACAATTAAAATTGTATTTTTGGGATTTTCAATGTTATTTGCAAGGTGATGGAGAATCCGCCCTGTTTCGCACATCCCTGAAGCGGAGATAATCAAACAAGGCTTTTCATATTTATTTAATTTTTTTGATTCCTCAACATCGGTTATATAATGAAGCGTTGAAAAGTCAAACGGATCTTTCCCATTTAAAAGCAATTCTTTCATTTCATCATCAAAGCATTCAGGATGAAGACGATAAATCTCGGTTGCATTTACCGCAAGTGGACTGTCAATAAAAATCGGAATTTTGGGGATTTGATTTGATGAGACAAGCTTATGAAGTATATAAATTAACACTTGAGTTCTATCAACGCTAAAAGCAGGAATTATAATTTTCCCGTTTTGGTTATAAGATTTAATTACAATTTCCGCAATTTTCTGTTCAACTTTTTCAATTTCCTCGTGTATCGTTCCGCCGTATGTGCTTTCCGTAATTAGAAAATCAACATTACCTATCAATTCTGGGTTTTTCAATATCGGTTTGTAAGGTCGTCCAAGATCACCTGTAAAGGCAAGACGAACTTTTACCCCGTTTTCTTTTATATTAAGAACGGTTATGGCTGAGCCAAGAAGATGCCCAGCGTCATAGAAAATTAAACTTATTCCATCGGCTATTTTAATTTCTTTTCTATACGGGAGACTAAAAAAATGTTCAAGTGACCGAAGAGCATCTTTGACTGTATAAAGAGGCTCAATTTCTGGTTCCCCTTTGCTTTTCAATTTTTTGTTCAGATATTCAGCGTCTTTCTCCTGAATGTGACCGCTATCAATAAGCATTATGCTTGCAAGGTCACGGGTGGCAGATGTTGAAAAGATTTTCCCGCTAAAACCCTTCTTGACAATTTGGGGTATGTTCCCGCTGTGATCAATGTGTGCATGAGATAAAATTATAAAATCAATTTCTTTTGGATCAAATGGAAATTTTTCATTTCTTTCTCTTGCCTCGGCTCTTTTCCCCTGATATAATCCACAATCAAGCAGGAATTTTAACCCATTTGCCTCAATAAGGTGCATGGAACCCGTAACTGTTCTTACTGCGCCTATGAATTGAATTTTCATCATTAATCTTTCATATATTCAAGATAGGTTGATTGATGTGATGGGTCTGCGAGAATTAATTTTTTGTAAATAGCCTCTTTATTTTTTGATAACTTGAAAATTTCGGCAAGTTCCATATATTTTGCGTCAAAGAAAAGTTTGACGAGCGTTGAGGTGGGGTTGACATCTTTTTTTATCTTTATGATTACATCAATCACAGAGTCAATCGTTGCAAGTGCCTCATCTGTTTTCTTCTGAAGCAGATCAAGACCGTTGTAATGGTAATCATACATTGCTTTTCTGAAATTTGAATATTTAGAGTCAAGAAGTTCATCTATTAGGTTAAATCTGCTAAATCCAGATGTGACTTTTTGCCAACCTCTTGAATATCTTGAAGATTGCGCATTGGTGCAAATCCTGAATGCCTTTTCAAAAAATTCTGTTCCACCAAGTGGTTCATATGTGTCAAAATCGTAACCTATGACAATATACATGTAAAAATCAATCAAACTCAAAAGTGGATCAAAACGAAATTCATCATGATACATAGGTGCATTTTTATCATAGTAAAAATCAACTTTGTCGTCAAGTATTCTCAGGAGAGCAGTGCTTTTATCTGAATCGTAAATTTTTCTCTGTGAGCCGATGAAAATTTGTGCTTGATAGTTGTTTCCACTTGCAGATGTGAAGAAGATATTCAAGGTGCATTGAATTTTTTCACCACCGAGGTCAACATCTGTCCATTTGTAGGTGTTAATATAACGCTGAATTTTTTCGGCGAAATCGGATAAATCAGATTTATTTTGCGGTGGTAACTGTTCAAAATTAACGGTAACTTTGCATTCAATTTCCTGAGCGAGTGAAGATGATATAAAAAGGGTAATAAAAGTGACAGTTAGAAGAAACTTTCGGGTCATGGTGCTTTATCTTTTATCTTTTCCAGAAGCTCTTTAGCTTCCTGTCTAAATTGTGGGTCATCTTCGTCTTCAGTTGGAAGTTCGGCGATTTTTGTTAGGTGTTCTTTCGCCTTTTTATAGTTTTTGACTTCAATGTAAGCTTTTGCAGCATCAAGACGATACATGATGAAAGTTGGTCTCAAACTTATTGCTTTTTCAAAATTTTTTATGGCATCGTCATAGTTTGCCCAACCAAGTCCAAGCGGTGCACGGAATAATTTTGGCTTTTCACATAATTTTGCATGTGTTCTCCCGAGAACATAGTAAGCAACGCTATTGTTCGGGTCAAGCTGAATTGCCTTTTCACAATCTTCTTTTACTTTTTTCACAAGATCAATTGATTCCCATACACCTTTGAAAAGAGCGATTCTCCCCAAAGCGATTGCTCTGCGTGTGTAACCCATTGAACCATTGGGATTTACCTGAATTGCAAGGTCAGCGTATTCTTTTGCTTTTTCATACATCTCAAGTTGCTTTTGCTTTTCTTCTTTTGTTCTGGCTGGGAGATGCTCTCCAATATCAACATAAACTTTGCTCAATTTCCAGAGAACATCATAATTCCTCGGGTCAATTTTGTAAGCCTCAAGATATTTTTCTAAGGCTTTGTAGTTGTCAAATTTTTTCTCAGAATATTCATCCCCCTCGGTAATAAGCTGTTTCAATCTTTCATTTGACTGTGAAATTGCAAAGCTGAACATAATTATTAGCAAAATGAAAATTCGGGAAAAGTGTTTCATTTGTGGCTCCAGATTTATTTTCGCAAAATGTTTTCAATCGCCCATTTTTAATCTTCTAATTTCATCCCGAATTTTTGCAGCTCTTTCATAATCTTCTCTTTTTATCGCTTCTTCAAGTTGTTTTTGAAGTTCAGCAATTCTTTCCTCTTTTGAAGTTGGCTTTGGCGTTCGCTTTGGCGATGGGGGTTGAGAAATATCTTCGTCAGAAGCTAATGGATTTTCTTCCTCCTCTTCAATTTCTTCAGTTTGAGATTCTTCTTCGGGAGCGAAACTGGCTTCCTCCATAACTTCCTCATTTACATAAATTGGAACCCCACATCTTAATGCAACAGCAATCGCATCGCTTGGTCTTGAATCAATTTCATATGTTGCCCCATTCAATTCAAGGTAAATCTTTGCATAGAATGTCCCATCTCTTAAGTCCGTGACAACAACTTCAAGTATCGTAACTCCAAGCCCATCAAGTATGTTCTTTATCAAATCGTGTGTAAGGGGGCGTGGTGGTTTTATTCCCTCCATCTCAAGAGCGATCGCCTGTGCCTCAAATGAACCTATAATTATGGGTAACCTCCTATCTCCTCCAACCTCTTTCAAGATCAAAGCATAAGAGCTTGGTCCAGTGGGCGTTGCAGATAAACCAACTATGTCTACTTGAATTTTTCTCACTTTAAATCAGACCTCCTTATTTTTAAAGTTTTATTTTCCGAGAACCTTTTTCAATTCCTCAATCAAAGCGGGAACAACTTCAAATAAATCACCGGCGATCCCATAATCTGCAACCTGAAATATCGGCGCGTCTTTATCTTTATTTATTGCTACTATCACCTTTGAAGAAGACATTCCAGCAAGATGCTGGATTGCTCCGGAAATTCCAATCGCTATATAAAGTTTTGGTGAGACTGTCTTCCCGGTTTGACCAACCTGTTCATCATGAGGTCGCCATCCCGCATCAACAACTGCTCTTGAAGCTCCAACTGCTGCACCAAGAACATCAGCAAGTTCTTCAATGAGTTTGAAATTTTCGGGTGCTTTCAAACCCCTTCCACCTGAAACAACAATGTCAGCCTCTGTTACATCAAGTTTTCCCTTGGTTGAGGCTAATGTTTCAAAAGCAACAACTTTAAAATCTTCATCGCTTAAGTTAATCTCAAGTTTTTCAACGCTCGCTGGCTTGCCGTCACTTTCACCAGCTGAGAAAACATTCGGTCTTAAAGTGTAAATTTTTTTATCTGAATTGATTTTTATCCTTATGAAAGCTTTCCCAGCATAAACAGGTCTTGTTGCGATAACTTCTCCATTTTCAACTTTTAACTCGGTGCAATCAACCGCAAAACCGGCATCAATTTTTCCAGCAACCCTTGGTGCAAGTTCTTTCCCCATAGCTGTTGCGGACATGAAAAGATATTCCGCTTCAAGTTTCTGCATAGCTTCGGCTATGATCTTAGCATAAGCTGTTAAAGAATATTCCCCAAGTTTTTTATCTTGAACAATGAAAACTTTTTCAGCACCGTAATTCCCGAGTTCATGTGCTATATTTTCAACTTTTTCATCTCCAATGACGAGTGCATAAAATTCTGCTGATAACTCATCAGCTATTTTTCTGCCAGTTCTTACTGCCTCAAAAGCTGATTTCTTAAACTTTCCTTCCCTTTGCTCGGCAAATGTTAAAACTCTTTTTGCCATCTTTTTACATCTTGAATTTGTTTTAAAATAATTATTCAAAAAGTATTTTGCAACTTAAAAATTTTAAATAACTTTTGCTTCCTCTCTTAACAGACGAACAAGCTCTGGGACTGCGCTTGCATCAGTTCCAATTATTCTACCAGGTTTTTTCGGCGGTGGAAGTAACATTTCAATAACTTCTGTCTTATTTTCAAACTTCGGCGCTTCTCTTTCTTCAATAGGTTTGCTCTTTGCTGCCATTATTCCTTTAAGAGAAGGATATCTTGGCTCGTTTAAACCTCTTTGAGCTCCAATTATTATTGGAAGTTTTCCCTGAACTTTTTCTCTGCCTCCCTCAATCTCTCGTTCAGCTATGACAGTTCCATCATCTTTGATTTCAAGTTTAACAACAACAGTAATTGAAGGTAAGCCAAGAAATTCCCCAACTAAACTTGGCATTGCTTGATCATCGTAATCAATTGACTGTTTCCCAAAGAAAATAATATCTGGTGAAATTTCTCTCAAAACTTCTGAAAGTGCCTTGGCAATTGAAAAGGTATCTCGCTGTGAATCATCTTTCAGCAAAATTCCCTTGTCAGCACCCATCGCAAGCGCTTTTCTTATTACTTCAGCATTTTCAGCTCCGCCAAGTGAAATAACAATAACTTCACCCCCAAATTTTTCTTTTACCCTTAAAGCTTCCTCAACTGCAAATTCATCGTAAGGATTTAAAATGTAATTAACCCCTGTTTTGTCAATTGTTTTACCATCTGCCCCAATTTTTACCCTTGTTTCTGTGTCTGGAACCCGATTTACGCAGACAGCAATTTTCATAGGTGGATTGTTTTTTGTTTTGGTTCAAAACCTTGAAGAACTTTTAAAATACATTTAAAAATACTTATTTTCCGCAAATGTTCCAAGTTAATTTTTACCTATAAGCAAAAAATCCGCCCTTAACATTTACCTTAACGCTTTAAAATGATTAAACAGTGTTCAGCTAATATCAATGAGTCAGGTGGAGATTGAAATTTAACATTAACTTTATTTTTCTTTCTCCCCAGCTAGTTTTCCTATACCGTAAGCTATGGCAAACAGTAAACATGTCTGAGCAAAGTTATGCCATGTCGCATTTGCAAAAATAATGGAATGACCAGTAATCTTACCAATTAAACCAATTATCAAACTCACAACAGCAAGAACAACCCCCGCGATGACTATTCTGTTCATAATTTCCTCCTGTTTTTAAGTTTGGATACATTAAATAAGTTAAAAAATAAAAAGAACAGTTTCAATAAGGTGGGGAGATAGGTTTTAGGGGGGAACTAAAAATAAATTTTGATATGAAAAAGGGCATGGCTTTAGCCATGCCCTTAAAAACAGTTTTTACAAAATTATTTTAGTCGTTATCGCAAATCCGATGTCCCTTGAGTTTGCAAGACCCTTGGCTATTTCATTTTGAAGATAAATTTTGTCGCCGATTTTGGCTCCGAAAAATAAGCTCGCTGAGTATTCACTTTTTGTTAGTCTTTGTCCAGCGTAGCTACTGCTATGAACGCTCGCATATTCAAATCCAAGCCCAATTAAACCAGCTTCGTTAAATGTATAAAATGCACCAGCATGACCTCCCAATGTAAAATCTTTACTTTCAAACCCATAGCTTAAATTTGGATGAATTACATAGACAAAGTTTGAAACATAGAAGATATTGGGAAGTGAAACCTCAAACTCATTATTTTTTTCACCTAATTTCCCACGATGCTCTAAAATGATATCAAGCGTATACCTGTTCATAAATGAGGAGTAAAGATTATAAACTCCCCTTATTGCATAATAATCAATTTTAAATTCGTTTCTTGCTTTTTCATCAGAGCCGATGGAAAATTGAAAAGAAAAATTTCTCCAAAGCCCATAATAGATACTGCCAGTTGATAGAAAAGAATCATCCTGTGGGGACCTCAAACTGTTAATTGAATACTCTCCGTTTAACTCAAGCACAAGTGATTTAAAAGGATAAACCATTGAAGCACGTTTCAAGAAAAGATAAGTGTCAAAACAGGGATAAACGGTTGAAGTTAAAAAGAGAATCGCTCCAAGGGTGAGAATTAGTTTCTTCATAGTAAAACCTCAATTTTTGTTTTCTATTTGATGTTATCTTCATTAAAAAGATAGCACGATTAAAATTAAAAGTCAAGAGGTGGATGTTTTCTTACAAGTTTTAATGGAAATTGATCGGGGGGGGGATTTTGGCGCGCCCGGCAGGACTCGAACCTGCAACCCACGGCTTAGAAGGCCGTTGCTCTATCCATTGAGCTACGGGCGCTTGTTAAACTTCCGAATAAATATAAAATTTTTACAAAAATAAAGCAAATTTTTCCTGGTTTTCGCTTATCAAAAATATAAGGCTACATCAAGGTATCAACATTAATCAAACTTGTCCCGCCATTTTAAAAGTATGTATCTTTTCACATTGAGCGATTCCTCAAATCCGATCTCAAAGAGGAATTTTCTTGTTAGTTCAAGCTCTTTTGAAGTGGCTTCAAAATCTTTTTTTGTTTTTTCAATGATGATAAGCGTTCTATTTAATGAAGAGCGATAATTTTTCAAAATATCATACCTGCTTCTTGGGATTTCTATCCATTTTATCGAGCCTGAGAGCTTGCGATATGAATAAAAGGTAAGTTGTGGATTCATACCATCTGTTGAATGTTTTGTGTAAAAATAAAATACTGTGTCAACTTTTGATCTATCAACATAATCACAAATTTTTTGGGCTCCATCAATGTATTGGCCATAGTTGATGAAAAATTCCGTTTTTAGAATCACGAATAAACCGGTTAATAGTGTTAGTCCTGTTGCAAATTTTATCATTTTGTACCGCCCGTGATAAGAATTTGTCTCAAATTTTTCAAAAATTAGTTTTACAAAAAGAGGGGAAATTAAAATCGCAATTAAAAATAGAAAGGCAATACTTAGCGAGCCGAATTCAAATTTAAATTTTATTGTCTCTTTGACAGCGTCTCTTAAGTTTTGGCTTGATGACCACAAAAGTGAAATTAAAAGGGCTGAGATTGAAACGATATTTTTCTCTTTCAAAGCTTTAACAAAGTAAACCCCAGCAATTGTCACAGCAGGCACAAAAAGGGGAAGAACATAAGTTGGTATCTTTGTTTTTGAAAGTGAAGTTATAAAAAACATACTCCAAAACCACGAGTGAAGCAATAGTTTTCTTTTATCAGCTTGTTTGAAATTTTTGACTAAATCAATGAAATCAAAAAAGACTAAAATTGACGGGGGAAATTGAACTATTAGTTGGTTTAATATGTAGAAGAAACCAAGTTCAGGGATGTTTTCCTCAACCCCTTCTGTTAATCTCTCAACTATGTGAAATTTGATGAATGTATTTATAAAATCTTCGCCGTGTTTTGCCAGCATATAAATATGCCAGGGTAAGGCAATGGTAATACCGATTAAAGTTAGAATGAAAATTTGTGATATAAATTCGTTTAATTTGATTCTTTTGCATGAAAACATCAAAATCAAGAAAAGTCCAATTGCTATTGGAACGAAAAAACCAACTATAATTTTCACCATCAGAGATAAACCAAAAGAAACTCCAGAGAAAAAAATGTAACGAAATTCTTTGCTCGTCAGGTAGTTGAGATAAAAGTAAATTGAGAGCGTTATGAGAAAAATATAGGGGATATCAAGCTGTGCCTGCCTTGAATAAAAATTGAAAAGGTAAATTGAGCCGAGAAATGGGGCAACTAGAAAACTTGGTTTAGCATAAAATCTTTTCTCGTTTATATCATCAAAAAATTTTTTTACCATTAGTTGGGATAAAATTACCGTTAATGAACCAAATAAAGCCGAAAAAAATCGTGTTGTAAATTCGGAGATATTAAAAATTTTGTAAAAAATCGCCGTAAGCCATATAAAAAGAGGTGGATGAGAAGACGAGTAAAGTCCACCAACGGCGTGTTTTGTTTGGTCAAGCCATTCGTTGAAATAATAAACAGCTTTTGCTCTAACCCCATAAAGGGATTCGTCCCACATCTGAAGTTCTTTAAAGCCAAGATTATAAAACCTATGAAGTGAGAAAAATAAAAGCAGAGAAAAAATCAGAAAATTTTCCCACTTTTTAGCTGTCAATTTTTTATATGATGTTACTTTTCAAGAATCGCATCAATAAAAGCATCAGGGTCAAATGGTTGAAGGTCGTCAATGCCTTCTCCAACTCCTATAAATTTTACAGGTATTTTAAGTTCGTTCACGATTGCAAATAAAACTCCACCTTTGGCGGTCCCATCAAGTTTAGTGATTATTAATCCTGTTACACCAACAGCCTGGGTAAAGTATCTTGCTTGTTGAATTGCGTTTTGACCAGTGGTTGCATCAAGGACAAGCCAAACTTCGTGGGGCGCATCAGGTATTACTTTTTGCATCACTTTTTTAATTTTTTTAAGTTCCTCCATTAAATTTGTTTTTGTGTGAAGTCGTCCCGCGGTGTCAATGAGAACGACATCAATGTTTCGTGCAAGTGCAGATTTGAGCGTGTCAAAAGCAACTGCTCCGGGATCTGCTCCTTTTTGTTGCTGAATTATATCAACACCGGCTCTTTCAGCCCATATCTCAAGCTGTTCGTTTGCAGCTGCTCGGAATGTATCAGCTGCACCTATCAAAACTTTTTTGCCACGAGATTTATAATTATAAGCAAGTTTTCCAATCGTGGTCGTCTTGCCAACACCGTTAACTCCGACTATCATTATGACAAATGGCTTTACACCTTCTGGAATAGCGAATGGCTCGGGGTTTTGAAAGGTATGAACTGAGTTTAAAATTTTATTAAGTTCATCTTTCAAAAAAGAAAAAATTGTTCTCGTATCGTCAATACTTTCTTTTTTTAATCTTTCTTTTAAGCCAGAAATTATCATGTTTGTCATGTCAACCCCAACATCAGCGGTTATTAAAATTTCCTCAAGGTTTGCGAAAAAGTTTTCATCTATTATTTTTGTTGTGCTAAATAAATTTGAAATTTTTTCAAGTAGATTGTTCCGTGTTTTTGTCAAACCATCTTTAATTTTTTTCAAGTTGAGTTTATCAATTATCCCCATCCCAAAAGTGTAAATTTGTTTTCAGGTTCTAATAGAGTTTGCTTTTTTCAAATGTTCAAAAAATCTTTTTCCATAAACATAAAGTGAAATAAAAATCATCGTAACGCTCACCGAAATTAAAAGGTCCATGATTAAACCTTTTACCTTAAGCATTGAAAAGGCGATGACAGCTGCAATTGATGTAACTGTGTATTTCCCAATCTTATTTGATGGGAGAACAAACTTTATCCTTGAACTCAAATAAGCCCCTGCAGATAGAATTAATATATCGCGACCTATCACTATACCAACATACCAAGCTGGTAGATCGCCCTGTTGAACCAAGCTTAGAACAATCGCACCAACGCAAACTTTGTCAGCAAGTGGATCAATTATTTTCCCAAACTCTGTAATTTGATTGTATTTTCTTGCAAGGTATCCATCTGCCAAATCGCTCAGGTAAAGCAGAAACATAAAAAACATTGATATAGCACGATTCAAAGAAAGTTGAAATCCATATGCATCAAAAAGAATTATACCGGGTTCAAGTGTTAGAAAATAGATTGTGGGGATTAAAATTATAAATCTGCTGAAACTTAGAAGGTTTGATATGTTGAAAAATTTTCCATTCATTTCAATCAAATCTTTCGGTTGCTTCTTTGATATTTAATTCGTGCTCGTATTTTTCAGGTTTTTCTTCAATGGGTGTTGGATAATTTCCAGTAAAGCATGCGGTACAGAAATTTAAATGTTTTGGAGCTGATTCAAGAAGTTTTTCAACGGATAAATAACCAAGCGTTTCAACCCCAAGCTCTTTTCTTATTGCTTCAATATCTCCATTTAACCTTGAAGCGATAAGTTCTTCCTGACTTGGGAAATCCATTCCGTAATAGCATGGATATTTTATCGGTGGGGAAGCGACTCTGAAATGAACTTCTCTTGCCCCAGCTTCTTTAATAAGTTTCACAAGCGCTTTTGATGTCGTCCCACGAACGATTGAATCATCAACTATGACAACTCTCCTATTTTCAAGCACACCTTTGACGGTGTTAAATTTTACTTTTACCTTTAACTCCCTCATATTTTGCTGGGGTTGGATAAATGTCCTGCCAACATAATGGCTTCTTATCAAGCCAATCTCAATTTTGACATTGTTTCCAAGTTTATTGCTTTCTGTTACAAATCCAAGCGTTGCAGTGTTGCTTGAATCCGGGACATTTATCACAATTACCTTGTCTTCATCTGTTGATTGAGGTGCTGGATGTTCATGTGCAAGCAATTTCCCAAGCTTTCTTCTTACTTTATCAACATTTTCGCCAAAAATTTTACTATCAGGTCTTGAAAAATAAATAAATTCAAAAATGCAGAATGCGCATCTTTCAACTTTCTTATCAATCCAGTATGATTTTAAATCTCCCGTTTTTATTGCGTCATCATCAATTACGAGAATTTCGCCAGGGAGGACATCACGGATATACTTTGCTCCGATTAAATCAAAAGCACATGTTTCGGATGCAACAACATAACTTCCATCTGGCATAATTCCAAGTGAAAGTGGTCTGAAACCATATGGGTCACGGATCGCAATAAGTTTGTTATCTGTTAAAATTACGAGCGAATAAGCACCTTCAATTTGAGTTAGCGCATCCTTTATTTGCTCAATTTGATCTTCCTTTTGACTTCTTGCAATTAAATGTAAAATGATCTCTGTATCGGTTGATGATTGGAAGATTGTCCCTTCTGATTGGAGTTTATTTCTAAGCGAGCGGGTATTTGTTAAGTTTCCGTTATGTGCAATTGCAAGATTTCCTCCCTTGTAGTGAACAACGAAAGGTTGAATATTTGCCTTGTTTGATGCGCCAGTAGTTGAATAGCGATTATGTCCAATTGCAGACGTTCCTTTGAGATATTCATTGATTATTTTTTCATCTTTAAAAACATCGGCAACCAACCCAATTCCTTTGTAAAAGTTGAACCTTGCTTTGCCTGTAATTTCATCTTTTTCACAGGTGACGATACCTGTTGATTCTTGTCCTCTGTGTTGAAGTGCATATAGCCCATAATATGTCATCAACGCAGATTGAGGATGACCGTAAATTCCAAATATCCCACACACTTTAAATCAGTCCTTTATTTCCAATTCTTATATGATTTGAAAAAATCCAGGGTTTTCCACCAAAATAGGCTTCAACTCTGTAAGCTCCTGGCTCTCCAACTTCATATATTAATTCGTTTCCATAAACTTTTGTTGTTATTTCACCATTTCTTAGCAGAATTATTTCTGCGTTTTGTGGTGTTGTTGCCTTTAATTTAATTGGATGCTCATCTATTTCAATGTAATCTCCCATTTGGAAGAGCTTCCCATTCCTTTCGGCGAAGAATCTGAAGCCTTTTGGATCTGCAAAATAAGCATATGTCACAAAACATCTTCCATTTTCAATTGCTGAAAAAATTTTCTGTTTGTAAAGTTCAAAATTTTCCTTTTTACTTTTATCAATTGGTTCATCAATTAGTATATGGGTTCTAATACCTCTGAACATAACTTTATACGGAAAGATTTCAACCTCAAACAATTGCCATATTTTATATTTATGTCCATGTGCATCAACTCCACCGATCCCAACAACCTTTCTTCTCCTTGCTATATCATCCCAGCGCTTTAAAGTTTCAGGGTAAGGACCTTTCAAAGATTTCAATGGATGAATGAATCTTTGAAATTTATTTTCATGTGTTAAGCCTTCAACCCATTCTGACATGTGATTCCATATTTCAATGCCCGTAAATTCATCAACATCCCATTCATTCCATGGATATGGTGGATATTCTTGAAAGTTATTTCGTCTTTCGTCAGGGTGAGCTATTATTCCAATTCCGTTAAGTTCTTTAATTTTTCGTACATATTCCTTTGCTGAATTATTTGGATAGAAAACCTTGTCAACTTTGAAAACGAGATAATGATTTTTATCATTCGGGTCATTAAGTTCATATCCAATTATAAGCATTGTTTCGCCATACCATCCCTCGTAACCATCATGCTTTGGCTGTAAAGTGTTGTGGTCAGTCAGCATAACAAAATCAAGTCCAAGTTCATTTGCAGCTTTTGCAATTTCGGGTATTGTTCCTGTACCGTCTGAATAGGTGGAATGAACATGAATTACACCGACGTATTCAAACATTTATCGAAAAATTTTTATTGTTACCAGATTAAAAATCAAAAATCCTCTCCAATTGGGGAGGACAGAATAAAGATAAAAATTAAAAAGAGAATAACAAAAAAGGGGAAGGGGAAACCTTCCCCTGATGAATTTAACGGAGATAAGTTTATTTTTCAGCGACAAATTTTCCAAGCAGTATGTTTTTTTCAACAATGTCATCTGTTTTGACTATTTCTACTCCTTCAGATCTCCATTTTTCAATAAGTTGCTTTCCACGATCTTCATATATTGGTTTAACTGCATCTTCAACAAGATAAATTTTATATTTTTTTCTTTTCAAGAATCCTTCAATTGCGTAGGCATCACATACATCAAGAGCTACACCGAAGACGACAATTTCTTTCGGATTTATGAGATCAAGAACGGGATCAACATTTGGATTTGAGAAAACATCAAACTTTTGTTTTCTAAAAATTATCTCACCTGTATGATTTTGAATCATAAGTTTAAGCTCATCTTTTGAGTAGGGGTGACTATCAATATAAAGTGGGTTCAATGGTTTTGTTGCATCAATTCTCTCCCAGCCAGGGGTATTTTGCAAACAGTGCGGTGGAAATGTATTTAAATAGTCTGGATTTTCGGAGATTTCTTCATCCTGTAAAGTGTGATAATCAGCTGATCCCATAATTTGAATTCCGTTTTTCCGAGCGTAATTGTAAAGTTTTTCAAGGTTGGGTATTATTTCTTCGGCATTCGGAACATAGAGCTTCCCATCTTTCAGCATGAAGTCATACTGTGTATCAACATCCCAAAAGATTAGTTCTTTTCTCATGGCGCACCTCCGTATTTTGATTTTAACTTCAAGATTAAAAACGCATGAAAAATTTTTCTTGTTTCGTTACGACTTCATCCTCATGCCATGCTCTTCTCGGTCAAGTATCCACCCAGCAAGTTTACCTTCATTTATCGTTTTGAAATCTTCCCAGTATTCTTTCGTTCTCACGAACCTTGAACTTGTGTCTTCCTGTGGGATTGCTTCAACTTCATTGATTATCTGTTGGAATCTTTTTTTCCATATCTCCATGTTTTCAACTCTTAAATCAACCCATCCGTCGTAAGCCCATTGGTTAATTTTTTCACGGGTTACTTTAACGGTATTTTCTCCACGATATGGTGGAATTTTAACTTCATATCCTCGGATTAAAGTTTCTCCATCTGGCATCAAAATTGGAATTCCAATTGAAATTATTTGTGCTCTTAATTTTTTATTTGACTTTATAATCTCGGCACACCTCTGGCTCATAACCTTTGGATCTTGTTTGATGACATTTTCCATGCTTTCAAATGCAAGTTTCAGGAGGTGCGCTTCATAAAGAAGTTTTGATAATCTTGGCGGACCAAGCAATTCAAAAGCAATGCTTTCAACACCATATTGTTTTTCAAGTTCTCTCATCCTTTTTAAGGCTGATTCAGTCAAAAAGCCAGCCCTATAGGTTGGTTCAAGCGTAGCGTGGTCAAGCGCATTTATTATGTCGTGTCCTGTATTACCACCTTTGATCTCAAAGATAACCGTTTCGGCAATTTCTTCAGGTGTAACATACTCCATCTGCCCTGGGGTTGAAAGTGTTTCAAATTCGGCTCTTGAGAAGAGTCCATTTTCCCCCGTATCAATAAAAACTGATTTTAAAGTTTCGTTGAGCTTCTCAAAATTATCTTCAGTTATTCTCAATTCAATTGTTCCATTTAATTTAAATGCTTTTTCAGGCGGGCAATCAATCAATTCAACTGGCTTACCGAATCTTTTTATTTCTCCATATCCAATTTTTTTCCATGCGATCGCTGCTGTTGGTTTTATTTCTTTTGTTATAGGTGCATCTGGGGTTCTGCCCATTAAAAAGAGAAGAAGCGTATGTGCTCCAGCAACGGCAGATTTACTAAGTAAAACCTTTGAAGGTCTTTCCTCGCTATGAGTGTATGGAATGTTTAAGCCCATTCCTCCAGTTCCGCTTGTCCCAATTTTAACATAAATCTTTGTCCCAACTTCTTGCATTGAGCGATAAAGTATTTGAACATGTCTTATAAGTTGGGGAATGTAAAGTGTTGCGAGTAATCTTTCAACTGGCTCAATTATATTTTCCTTTTCACCATCCCCAGTTTTAAATCTGTCAATTGAATGCAAAACTTCAAGAGCAGATGTGAAAATATCCTGATAAGCAATTGCTGTTGCAGTGTTAATACAATCAATCACAATTTCGGGTGAAAATCTGTTCAGTAGCTTGTAAAGCGCTGACTGTTTTAATATCTCATCAGTAAGCTCTCCGAGTATGTCGTTGATCAAAGTCCTTCTGTATTCAGGGTTTGATAAAATTTCCTCTCTGCTCATGTCTTTAAATTCATCTCTGACGAAGATGTTGCCCCACCAAGGTATAAAAAAGTTTCGGTCAAATTCTGGGAATTCTTTTCTTAATTTCTCAACTGCTTCTTCGGCTTCCCACTGTTTGAGGGAAGCAACAATTATATTTCTTGGTTTTTCTTGAACTATTCGGCGGGTAACAGCTGAGCCGACAAGTCCCCATGCTCCAAGGATAAGAACTGATTTTCCTTTGATATCCATGATGTGGGTGGCTTTAATTTTTGTTGCATTTTAATTTAGCCAGATAAAGTAAAATTTCCAAAATCAAAAATTAGACACATTTGAAATGAAAACTTGTTTTTGTAAATTTTTTAAAACAAAAAATTGAAAAAACTATGTCAAAGTTTGCAAAGTTCATTGCCGGAATTTCGTTCATCTTGCTTGTTTTATTGATCGCTGTGATCATCCTTTCATACAAACTTATCACAAGATCACATCCAAAACTTGAAGGAACTTTGAAAACGCACTTTTTAATTGACACAGTTTATATTTATAGAGATGAAAATGGAATACCACATATATTTGCAAAGAATGAACATGACCTTTATTTTGCTCTCGGTTATGTGACCGCACAAGATAGATTGTGGCAGATGGATCTTTCAAGAAGGATTGCCTCTGGGAGATTGTCTGAAATTTTTGGGATTGAGACACTGGAAATTGACAAACTTTTCAGAACTCTCGGGTTGAATGAGACAGCTAAAAAAATGCAGAAATATCTAAGCGAAAAATCAATAGAGATCTTAAAATCATACACAGATGGTGTAAATTATTTTATCAAAACGAACAAAGGGAATTATCCAGTTGAATTTAAATTACTTGGGTATGAACCTGATGAATGGAGCATAACAGATTGCATTTTAATAACAAGATTAATCGCTTGGCAGTTAAATTTTGCGTGGTGGAATGAACCAGTTTTTAGTGAGATTCTTTCAAAGGTTGGAGAGGAAAAATTTAGAAGGTTGATACCTCGGTATCCTCAGAATGCCCCTCTTATCATAAAAAGATATGTCGTCCCGACAGGGAAGTTCGTTGAAGCGAATGTTAAGTTTAGAGAGATGTTTGGAATGGTTTCAGATGGAATTGGAAGTAATTCATGGGTTATCTCTGGTAAAATATCAAAAAATGGTAAGCCAATGCTTGCTAATGACCCACACCTTCCTTATTCGCTTCCATCAATATGGTATCAGGTTCATTTAAACGATGGCTCCTTTGACATGCTTGGGGTTTGTATTCCAGGAACCCCTGGAATAGTCATCGGGAGAAATAATTATATCGCATGGGGGCTTACAAATGTGATGCTTGATGATACAGACTTCTATGTTGAAAAGATTGATTCGGTGGAAAAGAAATACTTTTATAATGGAGCATGGTTGCCCCTTAATGAAAGGGAAGAAGTAATTCATGTTAAGGGGAAAGGTAAATACAGCTTCAGGGTTTTCTCAACACATCGTGGACCGATTATAAGTGATGTATATGAGTTTAGTTTTACCGAATATATTCCTAAAGCTGATGCGAGATATATTACTTCAAAAGCAGTTTCAATGCAATGGACTGGAAATTTGATCTCTGATGAAATTTTGGTTTTTTACAAGATTAATCATGCTAAAAATTGGGATGACTTTAAAGATGCTCTTAAATTTTTCACTGTTCCTGCACAGAATTTCATCTATGCTGATGTATATGGAAATATTGGATACTATTGTGCTGGTAAAATACCGATAAGAAAGAATTTAAATCCATTATTGCTAAATTCTGGTGAAACTGATGATTTTGATTGGATTGGTTTTGTTCAATTTAATCAACAACCTAATGTTTTTAATCCACCAGAAAATTTCATCGCGACAGCCAATAATAAGATTGTTCCAGATGATTACCCATACTATATCACTTATCTTTGGGAACCAGAATCAAGGGCGATCAGAATTAATGAATATCTATCATCAAAAGAAAAGTTTGAGTTAAACGATTTTAAAACTTTACAACTTGATTATTTTTCGCATTATGCAAAAGAATTAACGCCGTATATCATTAATGCATTTGATGGCAATGAAATTACAAACGATTTTGTAAAAAACGGGCTTAGGTATTTAAAGAACTGGGGTTTCAATTTTTCTCGTGATGATATAGCTACAACAATTTTCAACGCTTTTGTTGTTGCGATGATGAGAAACACATTTGAAGATGAACTTGGAGGGGAACTTTACAAAAGGTTCATATTCTATTCTGGTGTCCCAGTTAGGATTTTAAAACAGCTGATAATTGAAAATGATACGCTTTGGTTTGATGATGTTAAAACTGTGGATAAAGTTGAGACAAGGGATGAGATAATTCGTAAAAGTTTTGAGGAGGGTATATATAGTTTGAGGAAATTGCTTGGAGATGATATGTTGTCATGGCATTGGGGGAGGTTGCACAAGCTTGAACTTGTGCATCCGCTTGGGTTGAGAAAACCACTTGATAAGATTTTTAATCTTGGTCCTTTTGAGATCGGTGGTGCAGGTACAACTGTAAATAATGCTGGTTTCAGCATGCTAAGACCGTTCAATTGTGTTCTCGGTCCATCAATGCGTCAAATTGTTGATTTTTCGGAAAATTTATTATATTCAATTATACCAGCGGGACCATCTGGGCAAATTATGAGCAGGTTTTATGATAGTCAGACACAGCTTTATTTGAAAGGTGAATATGTTAAAATTGAGATGGATAGAGAGAAACTGGAAAATGGTAAATCAAGGATATTAAAGTTTGTTCCGGAGGAATGAAAAATAAAAGGCAAAATAATAGAGTTCTATTTATTGCTTTTGGTTTAATTTTTGTGGTGGCTGTTGTTTTTGGAGTTTTGAAAATTTTAAATGTGGATTATAAATTTTCAGATGAAGAGGAGATAACTGTTCAAAATCCATCTTATCAAATTGATGTTTTAAATGGTTGTGGAGTAGAAGATGTTGCTTTTCAAATAACACAGTATTTGAGAACCAAAGGTTTTGATGTGATTGATTATGGAAACTATGGCGCTATTGTAAATGAAAGTTTTATCGTTGACCATGTTGGAAAGCCAGATACTGCAAAGTTAATTGCAAAGGTGCTTGGTATAAGTGAAAATAAAATTTTAAGAGCGAAATCAAATTATTATAATGAATTCACGGTTGTCATAGGCAAGGATTATATCATGTTAAAACCGTTTAAAAACAAAGGTGAGGAAAATTTTTGAGGCCAAAAACTCTCGCAAAGAAAGCAGCACAACTTGCTCTTGAAAAGAAGGCGGAGGATATCGTGATCATGGATGTGAGGAAGTTAACATCAGTTACAGACTTTTTTGTAATATGTTCAGCAGAATCATCAGTTCAGTTGAAAGCAATAGTTGATCACATAGTTGAGGAACTTGAGAAAAAGGGAGTTAAAGCCTGGCATATTGAGGGATATACAAATTTGTCGTGGGTTTTAATTGATTATGTTGATGTTGTTGTTCATGCATTTCTAAAGCCAGCGAGGGAATTTTACGGGCTTGAAAGATTTTGGGGGGATGCTAAATTTGAGTACATAACAGAAGATAGTGTAAAGCCAAAAACAAAAAGCAGAAAACGTAAAAAAGATGCCTCAATCAGCGAAGGAATACCTGAAAGAAAAAGTTAAATCAGCATTGCAGAAAATTGGAGTTAAACTTGATGGAATTGAAATTGTATTTGATAAGCCAAAAAATGAAATCTTTGGTGACTTTGCTACAAACATTGCGATGCTCTTGGCAAAAAAGATTGGTAGAAATCCGAAGGAGATCGCTTCTGAGATATTGTCAAGCCTTGAGATAGAGCCCGAGTATATTGAAAGGGTTGAGGTCGCTGGACCAGGCTTTATAAATTTTAAGCTTACTCCGAAGTTTTTCATACAACAGATTAGGGGGATTTTAAATCAAGGTGAAAATTATGGAAGAATAAATATAGGAAATGGGAAAAAAGCAAATGTTGAATTTGTAAGTGCAAATCCAACTGGACCTCTTACCGTTGGGCATGGGAGAAATGCGGTGCTTGGAGATACAATTGCAAACATACTTGAATGGGTTGGATTTGAGGTCACCCGTGAATATTATTTCAACAATGCAGGAAGGCAAATGAGAGTCCTTGCGGATTCAGTTCGGCTTCGCTATCTTGAATTACTTGGGGAAAAAATTGATTATCCGGATGAGTATTATCAAGGGGATTATATAAAGGACATTGCAAAGTTGTTAATTGATGAATATGGTGATTCACTAAGGAATGAAGTTGATTTGAAAATTTTCAAAGAGAAAGCTGAGAAAGTTATTTTTGACGACATAAAGAAAACTTTAAAAAGGTTGGGGATAGAGTTTGATGTTTTTTACAATGAGGATTGGCTTTACGAGAAGAAAATATGGGATGTTATTTCGGAGCTTGAAAAACTTGGTTATGTTTATGAGAAAGATGGGGCGAAATGGTTTATGGCTACGAAGGTCGGAGGGGAGCAGGATAAAGTGCTTGTCAAAAGCACCGGCGAGCCGACATATAGGTTACCAGACATAGCTTATCACATTGAAAAATTTAAAAGGGGATTTGATTTAATAATTGATATTTTTGGTGCGGACCACATTGCTGAGTATCCAGATGTTCTAAGGGCGCTTGAGGTGCTTGGATATGATGTTTCAAAAATTAAGGTATTGATATATCAATTCGTGACCCTGGTAAGAGATGGTGAAGTTGTTAAGATGTCAACGAGAAGGGCAAATTATGTAACGCTTGATGAATTAATTGACGAAGTCGGACCAGATGTTGTGAGATTTTTCTTTTTAAATAGGAGCAGAGATGCACATTTAAATTTTGATTTGAATCTTGCAAAGAAGCAATCAGAAGAAAATCCTGTTTATTATCTTCAATATGCTCATGCAAGGATAGCGAGTATTTTAAGATTTGCAAAGGATTCTGGGATTAAGATTGAAGAAATAGATCGCGCAAATTTTGATCTTCTTGTTGAGAAAGAGGAGATTGAGCTTGCGAAATTGTTAAGTTCATTCCCGGAGGTGATTGAGATTGCTTATTTAACGCTTGAGCCATTGAAGATTATAAATTATCTTAACGATGTCGCTGAGACATTTCATAGATTTTATCACAGGCATAGGGTCGTGAGTAATGACGAAAATCTCACTCTTTCACGTCTTTCATTGTGTCTTGCAGCTAAAATCGTTATTGCAAATGGATTGAAAATCCTAGGCATTTCAAGACCTGAAAGAATGTAATTTTATATCATTTAAAATTTTGCAAATTTGTTCTTGACTTTAAATTTAAACTGTTTTATATTTTGGTGAACTCAAAAACAAAAAGGAGGCGTAATTATGTTGCGTAAATTAACTATTTTTTCATCTTTTTATTAATTCTAACTTCTTTTCCAATTTATCAAGCGCTTGCAAATGTATATGCAAGCAACATCAGATTTACAAATCCAGATGGCAAAACTCCTTTTGATGGAAGTTTTGCTGATAAAACAGGAGTTAGAATTTAGTTCACGCTAAATGATTCAGCAACAGTGGTTGAAGTAAAAATTTATCATGAGGTTACAACGACCTACTCAAAAACTATAACTGTTTACAATCTAATACCTGGAGATCATAGCGTTTACTGGGATGGAACAGTTGACTACGGCATCCCAGGACCAATTGGAAACTATATCGTTGAAATTAAAGCACAACAACTTGGTGGATATTCAGCATGGACTCAGGTTTGGGAAAATCCCGTATATACAGCTCCTGGAATTGGATTAAGTAATAGGGATATTGATGTAAATAAGGATCCAAATAGTAGAAATTTCGGATTTTTGTATATGACTGAATCAACAACCAGCTATCAATATAACCGTATGATAAAGGTCAATGCTTATGGAACACTTGTTGGGGAATTTGATCGCTCCGCTACATTTGTTAACTCCGATTTTGACCCATGGCATTTAGTAATAGCAAAAGATGGGAGAACTTATACCACTTATTTTAGTCTTAAACAGATAAGAGTTTACGAAGATGTTTCTTTGGTTGATTCATTTTCACTGCCTTTTTCGCCGAGAGGAATAAATGTTTTGGATACCGTTATTTTTGTATCTGGTGATAAGTATGTATACAGAATAGGTAAATTAGGACATGAGATATTGTCAAAGGATTCACTTGATGGTGTTGGATATTTTAGAGATATTGCCATTGATGATTCTGGTTATGTTTTTGTGGCTGGTGGTGTAAGCTCAACATCATACAAGAAAATTTATAAATTTAAATGGGCAGGAACATCTCTTAGTGTTATTGATTCGGTTGAATTGCCAGATAATGTAACTCACATTGTGATTTATTCAGGGACTGATCCAAACACAAATTCAGATGATATACTTTATGCAAGAGTTAGAGGAGCAAATGGTGGAGTTTTTAAGGTAGTTTTTGCAAATCCACCGTCATTTGAAAAGCTGTTTGTTCCAAGTACAAGTACATCTGGAAGTCATGCTATAGCAGTTGATGTAGTTGGCAATATCTATTATGCTAATCCATCAGCCGAATGGTTAAGGATGTATTCCCCGCCATCTGGACCTAACTCATTTACCACAAAGGCTCCAGAACCACTTGTCGTTACAGCTCAAGGGAAAGCTGCTAAATTAGTAACGCTTGCTGAGGCAAGAAAAGACGAAAATGGAGATTATATCCCTGATTACAAAGCATCGGGTGATACGCTCTTGGTTTATGGTGTTGTCACCTCTCCAAATTTCACATTGCCGTCTCATACATCATACTATATCCAAGATGAAACTGCTGGGTTAAATGTTTATAAGGCAAATGTTGTATTGAATTTTGATCTTGGTGATTATATTATGGTCATAGGTCAAATTGAGATCTTTAGAGGTTTAACCGAGATAATTCCTTTAACAGCTGATACAACATCAATAAAGGTTCTTTGGAAAAATCATCCTTTGCCAGCTCCAAAGAAGCTAACCGTCGCTGAGTTCCTTGCTAATTTTGAAGCCTATGAAGGACAGCTTGTTCGGCTTGATTCACTTTGGAAGTCTTCAACTTCACCAGCATGGCCAGCTAGTGGCTCAGATGCTAATATGATCTTCACATCTTATGCTAAAACAGAGACATTAACAGTGAGAATTGATCGTGATACTGATATTGATGGTCAGCCTGAACCCCAGTATCCTGTAAGTATCATCGGGATTGCGACACAATATACTGCTGGATCGACAGTTTATACAGGTGGATATCAACTATCACCAAGATATTATGCATCTGACTTTATAAGTGTAAATTTACCACCGAGTGCAGCAACGCTTGTTTCGCCTGAAGATAGCGCATTTGTCCATATCCTTTCAACAGATACTGTAAGGTTCGTATGGAATAAAGCAATAGATGGAAACATTCCCGAAGATACATTAATTTATATCTTCAAGATTGCGAAAGATAAAAACTTTACATCAACAAGTACTGTAATGGTTGATACCTTGACTGATACTGTAAAATATGTAAGAGGTGCTGATTTGTTCCCATTATTCCCAACTGGTGATACAACTTTAGTTTTATATTGGAGAGTTGAGGTTACAGATAAAAAATCACCATCCGTCAAGTCAGCTGTTTACCGATTGAATCTTTCAAAACCAACATCTGTTGAAGCTGTTGATAATGGAATTCCAACTGATTATTATTTGAGCCAGAATTATCCAAATCCATTTAACCCGATCACGACGATAAAGTTTGGCTTACCTGAAGATACCCAAGTTGAACTCGTGGTTTACAACATCATTGGTCAAAAGGTTGCAACACTTGTTAATCAATATATGAGAGCTGGGCATTATGTTGTCCAATTTGACGGCAGCAATTACGCGTCAGGAACATACTTCTACATTTTGAAAGCTGGAAGTAAAGTTCTAAAAAATAAGATGTTGCTAATTAAATAAATTACTGATTTTAGAAACAAAGCCTGGGTTCCCAACCCAGGCTTTTTTTGTCTATATTTGCCACCCCTTTTTAACCCCATGTCAATTAATTCCACATTTTAATCCCGTAAGATGAACCCATTTTGATTATTTTTCAATAAATTTTGTTCTGGCATATTGTTTGAAATCTATATTTATAGGTTTAGATTTTCTAGAATTAAAAGCACAGATTTTTGATGAAAGCAGTAGATGAAAATGAACCTGTGTTTCCAATTGGTATTGTTGCACGCAAACTTGGTATTTCAGAGCATACAATAAGATTATATGAAAGAGAAGGCTTGATAATACCATATAAGAAAGAAAGCGGACATAGGTTGTTTAGCATGCGGGATATGGAAAGAATTGAGTGTATAAAGAAAACAATAAACGAGAAAAAGATAAGCATAGCTGGAATAAGAAGATTGTTAGCCTTAATTCCTTGCTGGGAGATCAAGGGTTGTGAGGATGAAATTAAATTAAGTTGCCCTGCGTATGTTGATTATGAAAAGCCGTGTTGGCTCCACAAAGAACAGCTAAAGGGTGATTGCGCGACAAATGAGTGCAGGGAATGTCCAGTGTACAATTCCATTAAGAGTTGCGATGAATTAAAGGAACTTTTAAAAAGATATATAGAGAATGTCTCAATTTAAAAATAAAATTTTTCTGTAAAAATGGAACAAAACAAGCTTTCAATGGTGGTTTTCAGCGGTGATATGGATAAGTTGATGGCTGCATTCATTATTGCAACTGGAGCAGCAGCCACAGGAATGGAAGTTACAATGTTCTTTACATTTTGGGGACTTCAAGCAATTAAAAAATCTGAAAAAACTGGAAAAAGCTTTTTTGGTAAATTGCTTGGTTTTATGCTTAAAGATATAAATGGGGTTGGACCAAGTAAAATGAATTTCGGTGGGATAGGGAGATGGATGTTTAAGAAGATGATGAAGGCTAAAAATGTTGCTATGTTAAATCAACTTCGTGATATGGCTATTGAACTTGGGGTTAAACTCGTTCCATGCCAGATGAGTATGGAAGTTATGGAATTAACGCAAGATAAACTGATACCTCAGGTTTCCCAACCTGTTGGAGTTGCAGCATTTCTTGAAGAAGCGAGAAATTCAAAAATTACATTGTTTATTTAAAAACAAATAAGGAAGTAAAAATGGCAGAGCAATTGAAAGCTGATCTTTTCCTCGACCTTAAAGGGCTGTTATGTCCATTGCCAATAGTAAAACTATCACAAGCAATAAAAGATTTACCTGTTGGGGCAATTATAGAGGGAGTTGCAACAGACCCTGGAGTGATGGCTGATGTTCCAGCATGGGCGAAGGCAAGTGGACAAGAATTGATTTCAATTGAACAGCAAGGAAAGGAATACAGATTCATGATTAAGAAAGTAAAATAACTCGGGAGGTCAATTTATGAGCTGGTTTGATTTTTCAAAGCTTGTAGCCGTTACATCGCTTATTTTCTTTGGTGGTGGGCTGATATACCATTACTATAAAACAAAACAGCTTAGATTTCCTGCCGATTTCGCAAGACCAAAAGGTTCTTATAAGATTGGAGTGATTTATTCTTTTACTATTGGAATGATGCCGTGGGTAAAGGAAAGCACGAGGAAACATTGGATTGCATATTTAAGAGGTGTTATTTTTCATATAGGTATATTTATTGGGATAGCAGTTTTGATTTTAAATCTTGTGAGGGTTAACATAAATTCATCGTTTGTAAAGTTATTTGCGATAATAGTTGGGCTTGGTGCAATTATGGGATTTAGTGGAATTTTTATGCGGATTTTTGAAAAAAATCTTCGTAAAATAAGCACGGTTGATGATTTTATATCAGTTTTACTTGTTAGTTTGTTTCTCACTTTTGTAGCTCTTTCGCTTGTGAATTCAAAATTTTCGTCTTTAATGTATTTTACTTCTGGTCTTACGTTTTTTTATGCGCCCGTTGGGAAGATAAAACATTGTCTTTATTTCTTTTTCTCACGATTTTTCTTTGGGATTCATCTTGGTCGTCGTGGAATTGTTCACAAATATACGGAGGTGCTTTATGGCGAATAATGGTGTTGTTAATAAAGTTTTTGAAGTTTTAGAAAAACAGTTAAATCAGCCACTAAAAACCGCACTTGAAGTTTGTGCAAGGTGTGGTATTTGTGCTGAAAGCTGTCATTATTATGTATCTGAACCTAAACTTGAACATGTCCCAGCTTATAGGGCAGAGCAGTTGAGAAAAATTTATAGAAGAAAATATAACTTTTTAGGGAAACACTTTCCATCAATTGTAAACGCCGAAGAACTTGATGAAGGAAAATTTGATAAACTTGTTGAAATGGCTTTTTCCGAATGCACCTTGTGTAGAAGATGCACATTTAATTGTCCCCTTGGCGTAGATACGCCTTTAGTTATGCGTACTATAAGAGCAATGGCAACCGCAGCTGGGAAGGCGCCTGAAATTTTAGTTATGCTTGCTGATTCAGCTATTGCTAAAGGGGAAAACCCGGAAATCTTTAAAGAGATGTTCATCCAGCAAATTTCTGAACTTGAAAAAGAACTCAAGGAATTAACAGGAAATCCCCATGCAACGATTCCAGTTGAGAAGGAGGGCGCCAGAGTTTTATATGTTGGGCTTGCGGGTGCACATACAATTATTCCGCCTGCGGTGATTTTTAACGAGGTTGGGGAGGATTGGACTTTAAGCATTTACGAAGCTGCAAATTATGGGGTTTTCCTTGGAGATGTTGAAAGAGCAAGAAAAATTGCTAAAAGAATCATTGATGAAGCTAAGAAGTTAAAAGTTCAAGAGGTCGTGATCGCTGAATGTGGTCATGCATGCGCTGCTCTTGTGTGGGATGCACCAAATTGGTTTGGGGAAACATTCCAATTTAGGATAAGAAGCATAGTTGAACTTGTTGCTGAGTATATTCAAAAAGGGAAATTAAATCTTGACCCCGAAGCTAATCCTGAGCCCGTTACTTATCATGACTCTTGTAATCTTGCGAGAACTGGAGGTATATTTAAAGAGCCGAGAGTTATTTTAGAAGCTGTTGTTAAAGATTTTCGTGAAATGAACCCAAATGGGATAGAAAATTATTGCTGCGGTGGCGGTGGAGGACTTGTTGCACTGCCTGAATATTATGAAAAAAGAATGAAAGCAGGAAAGCCAAAAGCTGAGCAGATAAGAAAAACAGGAGCAAAAATCGTTGCTGCTGCATGTGAAAATTGTAAATTACAACTTGGTGATTTGAATAATTATTACAATCTCGGTGTTGAAGTTAAAGGGCTTGTTGACTTAGTGGCAAATGCAATTTTATATAAAAAGAAAGCAAAAGTTATTTTAAGCTAAACAAGCACCTGTTAATAGTCAGTTCATTCTTTAAACAAAATTTATTAACAGTAAACCTAAAACTTAAAAGAGGTCAACAAGCCATGAGGAAAATTTATCTCTTTAGCTTTGGTCTTATTTTGACAGCCTTTTTGTCATCTTTACTTTTTGCGCAAGACCCAAGTAATTTTGGAACAAGCCTTCACAAAACAAGAGAGGGAAAACGTACCTGGTATAAGCAAAGTAATGGTGGCTTTGAAAACATCACTAATATTCCAGTTGAAAACGTAAATTGCTTAAAATGTCATCCCGGTACAAAAGCAGATGGAACACCAATTGATCCAGCTACTTATACCCCGGATTGTTCTGATTGTCATAATTTTAGTCAGGGAACAAAGGTTCCGGATGATATTTGCTTAAAATGCCACAGCAGACAAAAGAATGAAAAGACTCTTTATGCAGGGGTAGACGTCCACTTTGCTAAAGGTTTCACATGTATGACATGCCATACAAAGAAAGAAATGCATGGAGATGGCACATCTTATGCTTCATGGCTTGATCCTGGAGCAACAGAAGTAAGATGTGAAACTTGCCATTCACCCCTTGCAACCAACACCGCCCATAGTATTCACTCTCAAAAAGTGCATTGCACTGCTTGTCACGCAAAGACTGTAATTTCATGCTATAATTGTCACTTTGAAAGCGAACTTCAAGCAAAAATCAAAAGACCTTATGGCATCATTCGTGATTTCTTGCTTCTTGTCCGTAGAATGCCAGAGGGAAAGGTTTACTCTGGAACTTTAATGTCGTTAACCTACCAGGGTAAATCTTTCGTGACAATTGCTCCATATAGAGCTCATATCATTATGCCTAAGGATTCAACAAGAAGATGCTCTGAGTGCCACAATAATGCAAATGTTCAAACTTATAATCAAACTGGACAAATTTATGTTGTCAAGTGGGATGATGCTCAAAAGAAATTAATAAATACAAAGGGAGTTATACCAGTTCCGCCAGATTGGCAAATATCTTTAAAGTTTGATTTTGTTGATTATACTGGCCGAGTTGACACCTCTGCAACAGATCCAACTAAGTGGGTATTTTTAAAATCTGAAACTGATCTAAGGCAAGAATTGAGCCAATATGTTGCGCCATTGACTTCTGATCAAATGGCTAAGCTTTCAATGGCTGTCTCTGTGAAAGACGGTATTAGTCTAATCCCATCTAATTTTATGCTCTTGCAAAATTATCCAAACCCATTTAACCCAACAACCACAATTGAGTTCCATCTTCCAAAGGAAACAAATGTAACTCTAAAGATTTATAATTCAGCAGGTATTGAGGTTAAAACACTGATTTCTAACGCAAGATATTCAGCTGGAATTCACAAGGTTAATTTTGATGCGAGTAACTTGCCAAGCGGTGTATATATTTATAAACTTATGACCCCAGAATTCAACGATATGAAAAAGATGGTTTTAATTAAATAATGTCATTCATTTTTAGATGTTTTGTCTTGACGGCGGGGGCTTTTGCTCCCGCCTTTTTATTTTGTTATGGACTTTTGAAATTTGATTCAACTTTTTTAATTTTTAAAAAATCAAAACAAAAAATGTAAATTAATGGCTGAAAAGAAAAAAGCAAGTAAATATCATGAAAAGAAAACAATCACACCAAATGAATTAATCAACCCTAAATATCACTCCATCATTTACATTCTTCTTATAGTTCTCGCTTTGCTTGTTTTTTTTAATGAAGCCTTAGTAAATGAAAAAATCTTTATTTCGGGCGATATAGTTGCATTTAAAAGTTGGTCTGCGCTCTCAGAAGATGCAAAAACTCAAAAGGTTCCACTTTTATGGAACCCGTATATATTTTCAGGTATGCCTGGTTACGCAAGTTTAAATGTCGGACCAGAAAGACCGTTTGATCTAATTGGTGTTATAAAAGATTTTATAATTAATACAATTGCAAGCCTTTTTCCGAGCAGGGAAGTATTTGATATCGTATTTTATATGGTCTTTTATCTAATTATAATGGCAATTGGGACTTATCTGCTCTCAAGACAATTGGGGATGAGCAAATTTATTTCTTTTGTCGTTGCGTTTTCTATGGTTTTTTCTACTTTTTTTATCGTGTGGATTACCGTTGGGCATCAAACGAAGATAATTACTATGGCAATTTTCCCATATTTGTTATTGCTAATTGAAAAAACACAAAAAAAACCAAAATTAATACACCTAATAGCCCTAATCATTAGTTTGTGGCTTATTTTCTCCGCATCGCATATTCAAATGATGTTTTACATCTACCTTTCGGTCGGGCTATATTATTTAACATATTTGGCTATTAAAATTTTTAAAAAGGAAAATCTAATTGGTTTAATTCGCTCTGCTATTCTTTTTGTTTTTGCAACAATTATATCAATTGGAATTTTTCTTGACAAGTATTTACCTGTCTTTGAATACAATAAATACTCAATTCGTGGTCAACCGCCTATAATTGAAAAAATCCAAGGGCGATCATCCGAAACTCAAAAATCCGGGCTTGATTATGATTATGCAACACAGTGGTCATTTAGCCCTGGGGAAGTTTTGACCTTTATAATTCCATCTACCTATGGATTTGGGTGGAGAAACTACAACGGTGTTTTAACAGGTGGGGAAACGGTTCGTTTGAATACTTATTTTGGTCCGATGCCTTTTACAGATGCAGCAAATTATCTTGGTGGTATTGTAGTTTTTCTCGCTGTAATTGGAGTTATATTTAACTTTAGAAAAGAAACTTTTGTTAAATTTCTAACTTTTTTAAGTTTACTTTCACTTTTGATCTCCTTTGGCAAAGAGTTTCCGCTAATTTATGATCTGTTCTTTTATTATGTTCCTTTTTTTAATCGTTTCAGAGTTCCAAGCATGATTTTATCGCTTGTAATGTTTTCCGTTCCTCTCCTTGCTGGTTACGGTTTAAATTCCATTCTTAATTTTTACAAAAATGGATTTCCTGAAAAAACGAAAATTCTTTTTAGAAATCTGACAATTTTTTCCCTTGCTTTGTTTGTATTTTCCATCATATTTAAAAATTTCATCTCTGATATATATCGTTCGCTTTTTGCCACCGATAGAGCGCTTTCCATTGTCATCCAGAATAATTTTGGTTTTGTAAATCAGGAATTATTTAACAGAATTTTACCATATGTTTATCAATTTATATTTGATAATTTTTTAAGTGATTTGAGAGTTTTCCTTGGACTTTCTACTATTCTTAGCGCTTTGATTTACTTGCTTTCGCTTCGTAAAATAAATTTAAACTCGTTCAATTTTGGTATCGCGTTGATTGTATTTTTTGATTTATGGCGAGTTGACGGTATGGTGCTTCATTATTCAAATAAGGAAGAGCTTATATCAATTTACAATCCACCTGATTATGTTGAATATATAAAACATGACACAACACTTTACAGAGTGCTTGAACTTTCAGGCGGTCAACCAGTTATGTCAAATCATCTTGCTTTATATCGTCTTCAAAATGTATTTGGCTATCACGGTGCAAAAATGAGAATCTATCAAGATTTGATTGATGTAGCAGGGATAACTAATCCATTTGTTCTTAACATTTTAAATGTTAAGTATGTGATAAGCGATAGGTATGATTCAATTTATGGAAATCTTGTTTTCAATGGTACAAAAAAAGTTATATTCAACCCGAACTATCTCCCAAGAGCATTTTTTGTAAATCGTTATCAAGTTGAGAAACCTTTAAACATTCTTCTTAAAATGAAAAATGGGGAATTTAACCCCAAAGATCTTCTTTTCCTTGAAGATACGCTTAATCTAAAAATAGATCCCCCAGCTGAAAATGCGTATGTTGAAGTAGTAGAATATCAGATTCAGAAGATAACCTTGAAGGCAAAAGCCACTGGGAATAATCTTCTGTTTTTAAGTGAAACCTGGTATCCAAAATGGAAATGTTATATTGATGGAAAAGAAACCCCAATTTACAAAGCTAATTATGTTTTTCGGGCAGTTGTTGTTCCCGACGGCGAACATGAAATCGTTTTTATATATCAAGATGATAAGTTTGAACTCGGCAGTAAAATCAGCTTAGCTTTAAGTGCATCTGTTCTCATTGGACTTTTGATCTCACTAATACCTTATGTAAAAAAATTGCGAATAAGCAGATTTGAAAATTCTCATTCTCGCACATAAGATGCCGTATCCACCTAAAGATGGTGGAAGCATTGTAACTTTAAATTATGCGAAAGAATTTGCCCGACTTGGATGTGATGTTACAATCCTTGCAATGAACACATATAAAAGAAAATTTGATGTTGAGAAAATTCCAGACGAGTTAAGGAAGATGATAAAGTTCTATGCGGTTGATGTTGATACGAAGATAAAACCTTTATATTTTTTCGTAAATTTATTTCAGGATGTTACATATCACATTTGGCGATACGGGTCTTCTGAAAAGTTCAAAAATTTACTTATTCAAATTTTGAGAAATAATAAGTTTGATATTGTTCAGATTGAGGGTTTATATTTAGCACCATATTTAAAGGTAATTAGAGAAAATTCAACAGCAAAGGTTATTTTGCGTTCCCATAATGTGGAACATGAAATTATTGAAAGATATGCCGAGTGGGAGAGATCATTTTTTAAAAAACATTGGTTACTAATTCAATCAAAGAGATTAAGAAAATACGAGTTTAAAGTTTTAAATCAATTTGATGGTATAGTTGCGATCACTGAAAGAGATGCAAATATCTTCAGGGAAAATGGATGCAAAATCCCAATACATGTTGCACCAGCAGGTATTGAGGTTGAAAATTACAAACCAGATTTTGAAAATATTGATTTAAATTCTCTTTTCTTTATAGGGGCGCTTGATTGGTTTCCAAATCAACAGGGGCTTGAGTGGTTTCTAAAAAATGTTTGGTTGAATGTTCATAAAAGATTTCCAGATTTGAAATTTTACATCGCTGGGAGAAATCCGCATTTGTGGAGGTTTTCAACGAGGGTTAAAGAATTTCCAAATGTTGAACTTGTTGGTGAAGTTGAAGATGCAAGGGAATTTATGAAATCAAAGGGAATAATGATAGTCCCAATTTTATCTGGAGGTGGTATAAGAGTTAAAATCATTGAAGCGATAGCAATGGGGAAAATTGTTGTTACGACTGCAATTGGAGCGGAAGGAATACCAAACTGTGAAGCTATTTTAATTGCAAATACACATGATGAGTTCATTGAGCAAATTATATTTGCTCTCAAAAAGCTAAAAAGTCAAAATGTTATTGACATTAGAAATTTCGTTCAGTCAAATTTCAATATAGAAAATCTTGCTGAAGGTGTTGTTAATTTTTATAAAAACTTAATTTCAAATTGAGATGTGGATTTAAACGGAAAGAGAATAAAGTTAAACTATTTTTTTGGCAAGGAAATGTATTTAACCTATCCACCTGATGATGTTTCAAATTGGCTTACGAGTTTAGCAACTCTAAAAACTGAATTAACAAGTGATTTGATTTCTATAAATCTATGAGATTAACATTTATTGGTTCATTTGTTAAATTTAAGACCGGGATTGAACGAGTAAATGAGGAGTTAATTAAAGTTTTAATTCAAGATTCTGAGGTTGAGCACATTGATATAGTCGCACCAGAGAGCAAAGCTTATTTTCATGAATACATTATAAAAAGCAATAAAGTTACAATACACACATTCCCACCATCATTATTAAAAGCTCCACTTTATGTCAGAAAATTTTTAAAAACTGTTTATAAAAATCCTGTTTTAGTCATTGCGAACATTAGACCTTGGGCAATTTTGATTTATAAATTTTATCCCATCTTAGGGAAGAGGACAAAAATAATTCAATTTGTCCCCGATATAATTGCATGGCACAATCCCAATTTTTTCCCTTTTATAATATCTCTTTCATTTAAAATTTTTGGGATTTTTTTTAAAAAATTTCCAAGCTTATATGTTGTTCATTCCGAATTTACAAAAAAAGATCTGATCAAATCGTGGGGAATAGAGGAAACCAAAATAAGAATTGTATATTTGGGTTCATTTATAGAACCGATGGAAGCAAGGGTTAATTTTAGTGGTAAAAAAATTCTTTATGTTGGAACAATTGAACCAAGAAAGGGAGTGGATAGATTGCTAAAAGCTTTTGAAATCGTTAATAAAGAGATTCCAGATGTTGAACTTATTATTTGTGGCAAGATTGGTTGGAAGGTTAAAGAGTTAGGGGAAAGGTTAAGTAAATTAACAGCTGAAAATAAAAATATAAAATATCTTGGATATGTGAGTGATACTGATTTAGTTAAATTATTTCGTGAGGTTGATGTTTGTGTTTATCCCTCACTTTATGAGGGATTTGGCTTGCCACCTTTAGAGGCAATGGCTTGCGGTTGCCCTGTTATCGTTTCAAATACCTCATCCCTTCCTGAAGTTGTAGGTGACGCTGGGGTTTTGGTAAATCCTACTGACATAAATGAGATGGCTTTGGCTATAATAAGGGTTTTGAAAGATAATGAACTGAAACTAAAAATGAGTTTATCTGGAATTGAGCGCTCAAAAAAATTTAAGCTTGAAGAACAGCTTAAATACTTAACTCAAATTCTTAAAGGTAAATGATGAGAAAAGTTGCTTTAGTCAGGGGAAATGGACTATCAAAATTTGAATTACAGTACTATTACCCATTGAAAGATAAGTTTAAATTGACAGGGATATGCTCGTTGAATAATAAGTTTTCAGTTTATGATGAACTTGAAGTAATACGCTTGCCTTCTGTATATGATTTTGAAGTTTTAATACCTAAAATTTTGAAGCTTAGAAAAATTTACCAGCGAGTTTTTTATTACGAATTATTCTGGCAGAAAATGTTCGGGCTTGAAAAAGTTTTAAAGAATTTTGACATCATCCATTCTGCTGATATTGAATATTATTATACATATCAAGCAGCGAAGGCAAGATTAAAGTATAATAGTAGATTAGTTATAACTCAATGGCAGAACATACCATTTGCTTATGCTTCACGAGGTTATAAGTTTGTAGAAAGCAAAAGGTTTGAAATTTTAAAGAAAGCTGTTGATGCCATCATTGCAAAATCAGAAAGGGCTAAATTATCTCTTATTCTTGAAGGTTTTCCAGGGGAAAAGGTTTGGGTAATAAAACCAGGAGTAGATATAAACAAGTTCAAACCTATGGAAAAGCCTGAAGTTTTAGTTAAAAAATTGGGAATAGGGAAGAACGATAAAATCATTCTTTTTTCCGGACGATTACATTGGCATAAGGGAGTTATTGTTCTTTTGAACGCATTTAAGCTATTGCTCGGGGATAAAGACATTGACCCTGCTAAAGTTAAACTTGTACTTGTTGGAACAGGCGAACTGAGAAAGTTGCTTTATGATTTTTCAAAGTTCTTAAACATTGAGAAAAATGTTATATTTGCTGGCTCAGTTGATTATGATGAAATGCCCAAATACCACAATCTTGCTGATGTTTTTGTTCTTCCAAGTGTTCCTACTCAAAGGTGGCAGGAACAATTTGGGATGGTTCTAATTGAGAGCATGGCGTGTGGGAAACCAGTGATAACAACTATGAGTGGATCCATACCTGAAGTAGTTGAGGATAAAGCTATACTTGTTCAACCGTTTGACTTTCTTGAACTTTATAAAGCAATGAAGAAAATTTTAATAGATGAAAAGTTAGCAAGCGAGATGGGCAAGAAGGCAAGGGAGTTTGTCGTTCAAAATTATAACGCAGAAGATGTGGCAAAAAAGATTGAGAAAATCTATGAATCAATATTATGATGAAATGGTCAAGGAGAAAAGTATTAAGTGATTTTTCCGTTGCGATTGTATCGCAGTATTTAGTTCAATTTATTTTGTTCTTTCGTAACTTTATTTTTGCAAAACTTCTCGGTCCTTATGATTTCGGAGTTTACAGTTCTATTTTTCTATTTTTTTCCTATGGGAATTATGCTAACCTTGGGGTAATTGATGGGCTTTCTCGCATTGTCCCATATGAAATTGGGAGTGGTGATGAAAAAAGGGCAAGGGAATTACTTAGATCAGGGCTTTGGGGATTAAATTTTATAACATCTATATTTTTACTCATCGTTATAATTTATTCTTTTCTTTCTCCGTTTGAGACAGTCACAGAAAATAAAACTGCAGTCATTTTATCTGCTATTGCTGTTTTATTAAATCAAAATTTTATGTTTGCTTTAACATATTATCGGATAAGGCATAAGTTTAAACAGGCATATATATATCAACTTGTGCAAGCAGTTCTTGACTTAACGCTTTCGCTTCTTTTGATGTTTAAATTTAAAATCGTTGGAATTTTTTGGGGGATGACGCTTGCGTTTTTAATTGCCTTTATTTTCTCTATGAAAAATATATGGAAAGAAATCAAACCGAAGGTAAATTTTCATCTTTTAAAGGAAATTCTCAATGTTGGTTTTCAAATTTTGCTTGTTGGCTTTACTTACGGATTTCTTATGAGCGTAGATAAATTTTCCGTTGCAAATCTTTTTGAAAAGTCAAAAATGGGATATTATTCAGTTGCGGTCGGATTTGGCATGATACCTTATTTCGTCTCTGTAACTCTTGGACAGTTTGTTGGTCAGAGAATGATTGAAGAATTTGGAAAGACGAAATCCAAAGAAAGTATAAAAATTTTTCTTGATGAATCTATGCTTGCTCTTGCTTTCATAACCCCATTAATTTCAATACTTACCATCGCAGTTGCTGAACCATTTATCCATTTCTTACTGCCAAAGTATACAGAAAGTTTAAGATATATTGATAAACTTTCAATTGCTTACTACTTCCTTTCACTTGGTGCGATACTTGGAACATTTTTGATTACTATAAATCAGCAAGTAAAACTTCTTATTGTTAATATAGCATTTATTCCATTTATACTTTTTTTGAATTATTTGGCTTATAATACTGGACTTGGATTGCTCGGAATTTCATATATAACCTTTTTAAACTTTTTTGCCAGAACATTCATTCTTTTTATTTTAGGTTATGGAAACTATAAAGGTTTGATATTTTCGACGAAAGGCTTTTTATCGCTAATCATTTCATTTGCTAAATTTTCTTTTTTATCGTTTCCAATTTTTTTTAGTTTCGCCTTAAAATTTTTTATTTTTGATGTTTATTTAAGATTTTATCTACGCATTTTAATATCTCTTGTTTGGTTTCTCGTAGCGTTTTATTATTTGTTGAGAAAAACGGAGATCATTTCAAGCATGATAGAAATGGCTAAGGGAAAAGTTGGAATGTATTTAAATAAGGTTCTTGATATATTTTGACACTGTTTGTTTATTTTGCTTTTGATTTTTAATTTTTATTTGAAAAAGAAAACTGCGTAAAAAAATGAAAGAAAGAAAAGGACATATACTTTGGATAGATGATGAAATAGAACTTTTGAGATCACATATATTGTTTCTTGAACAAAAGGGATATGATGTTTCCATTGCTACAAATGGAGATGATGCGATTGAGTTTTTAAGGGAGAAGGGGAAAGATATTGATCTGATATTGCTTGATGAAATAATGCCTGGAAAGGGGGGGTTGCAAACCCTTTCTGAAATTAAAGAATTGTTTCCTGGGATACCTGTTGTTATGGTTACGAAAAATGAGGAAGAAAGCTTAATGGAAGATGCGATTGGGTATAAAATAAGTGATTACCTTACCAAACCAGTTAATCCAAGCCAGATATTAATGGTATGTAAAAAATTTATTGAGGCAAAGAAAATAACAAGTGAGAAGTTAACGATAGAATACTTGCAGGGATTTCGTGCGATTGAAAATGCTTTGATGACAGAACTTGATTATCAGGATTGGATTGAAATTTATCTTCGCTTAACGAAATGGGATATAGAACTTGATGAACATCCAGAACTTGGTTTAAGAGAATCGCTTTTTGAACAAAAGAGACGTTGTAATATTGAGTTTGGGAAATATATTGAAAAAAATTATCCTGAATGGATTGAATCTGAAAACCGACCTACGTTATCAGTTGATGTAGTTGAGAGATATTTGATTCCAGAGATAGAGGATGGGAAAAATGTTGTGTTTTTTGTTGTTGATTGTATGCGCCTTGACCAGTGGATTATGATGGAGAGGGAGTTGCACGATTATTTCATTGTAGAGAGACAATATTATTATTCAATTCTACCGACAGCAACACCATATTCAAGGAACGCCATTTTCAGTGGGCTTTTCCCAATTGAGATAGAAAAAAGATTTCCCGAGCTTTGGGAAGGTAATGAAGATGAAGAAAGAAGTAGAAACAAGTATGAGAGGGAATTTCTCGAAGATTTACTTCAAAGAAAAAAAATAAAGTTGAAGTCAAAGGTAAGATACTTTAAAATAATTGATCCTGATTTTGGACTTGGGGTTGAACAAAATATAACAAGTTATGCTCAAGGGCAGTTGACTGCTATAGTTGTTAATTTTGTTGATATGCTTGCTCATAGTAGAAGTGATTCAACTGTTATAAAAGAGTTATCATTTGATGAATCAGCATATCGTGGAGTTACACGAACTTGGTTTGTTTATTCATCTTTCTATAGAATGTTAAAAACGCTTTCAAAGATGAAAAATGTTGTTGTATTTGTTACAACTGATCACGGTAGCATTAGAGTTTTGCGTGGTTCTAAAGTTTTCGCTGATAGAGAAGCAGCAACGAATTTGAGATATAAGTATGGAAGAAATTTACGATGTGATGAGAAAGAGGCGATCCTTATCCAAAAACCAGAGGAATATAAACTTCCAAAACGAGGTGTTGCTATAAATTACATAATTGCAAAGGAAGATTATTATTTTGTATATCCGACTGATTATCACCATTATTTAAATCTTTATAAAGATACTTTCCAACATGGTGGTATTTCGCTTGAGGAAATGATAATCCCACTTGTAAAACTCACTCCAAAACTTTAAATGATTGGCAAGTTTATTACTAAAAGTGAGGTTGAAACAATACAACTTGGAAAAGATTTTGCAAAGATGTTAAAGGCTGGGGATGTTGTTGCACTTTACGGTGAACTTGGCTCTGGAAAAACAAAATTTGTTCAGGGTGTATGCCTTGGACTTAATGTTAAGGAGACAGTTAACAGCCCAAGTTTTATTATAATGAACAAATATGAGGGGGATCTGGTTATTTATCATTTTGATCTTTATAGAATTAATTCGCTTGATGAGCTTATTGAAATAGGATTTCATGAGTTTATATATAACGATGCAATATCGTTGATAGAGTGGGCGGAGAAAGTAAAGGATATTTTACCCAAAAAGAGATATGAGATATATCTTAATTTTGGAAGGTATGAAAATGAAAGGGAGGTGGAAATTATTAAGTTATGATTTTGGCAATTGATACATCAACTGATATCTGTTCCGTATCCGTTATTGAAAATGAAAAACAAAAATCAAAAAATATATTAAACACCAAACAGCTACACGCAGAAAAACTAATTTTAATTATTAATCAAACGCTGGAAAATATAAATATTACATTAAAAGATATAAAAGCAATAGCGGTATCAATTGGTCCTGGATCGTTCACTGGACTCAGGATAAGCTTAAGTGTGGCGAAAGGATTATGCTATGTTTTGGGAAAACCTTTGATAGCAGTTCCAACACTTGATGCACTTGCTTTAAGGGCAAAACAATTTTGCAATATTCTTAAAAATTATATACATAATGAAATTTTCGTTTGTGCGGTTTTAAACGCTAAACAAAGCGACTTTTACTTTAGCTTTTATAAATACGAAAGTGATCAACTTGTAAGGGTAAGTAACTATCTTTCTGGTGGAATTGATGAGATTAAGAAAAAAATAAGTGGCTTAACAGTATTTATCGGAGATGGTGTTGAAATTTTAAGGGAGAAATTTTATAGTCAAGATACAATGATCTTTCTTGAAGATGAGATTAACTGCACCGATGCTTTTTATGTCGCCACAATTGCAGAGCAAAAATATCAAAGAGGCGAGTTTTCGGATATAGAAACTATAGAACCAATCTATGTTAAAGAGTTTCTAATAAAAACAAAGTAAGAAAAATAATGTCCTGGTTCAAGAGATTAACAGGGAACATTTCGGGTGAGAAAAAAGAATTACCAGAAGGATTATGGACAAAGTGTGAACAGTGTGGGGAGATAATACACAAGTCACAGCTTGAACTGAATTTATGGACATGCCATAAGTGCAATTATCATTTCAGAATCACAAGCTATGACTATATTAATATTTTGATTGATAAAGGGACATTTAAAGAGTTTGACAAAAAATTACGCTCTGTAGATGTATTATCGTTTGTTGATACGAAACCATATAAAGAACGACTAAAAGAAGCAATGAAAAAGACAGGTTTAAACGAGGCAATTATCACAGGAACAGGTAAGATGAATGGAATATCAGTTGTGATTGGCGTAATGGACTTTAGATTCATAGGTGGGAGTATGGGTTCTGTGGTGGGGGAGAAGGTTGCAAGGGCAATTGAGAGAGCATATAAACTGAGGAATCCACTTATAATAGTTTCGTCCAGTGGTGGTGCAAGAATGATGGAAAGTGCTCTTTCACTAATGCAAATGGCGAAAACATCAGCAATGCTTACAAAATTATCCTCTGCAAAGATACCGTATATATCTGTTTTGACAGATCCAACAACGGGCGGAGTAACAGCAAGTTACGCCATGCTTGGGGATATAAATATAGCTGAACCTGGCGCTTTAATTGGCTTTGCAGGACCAAGGGTAATAAAACAGGCAACAGGTAAAGATTTGCCGGAAGGATTTCAAAGATCCGAATTTCTACTTGAGCATGGTTTTATTGATCTTATTGTACACAGGAAGGAGTTAAAAAATAAGATAGTTCAAATTTTAAAGTTGATACTTGAAAAGTAAGATAATTGGGATTGAAGTTTGAGAGTGGAGGTGCCGGGAGTCGAACCCGGGTCCGGAAGCCAGACACTTAAAACATCTACACGCTTAGCCTGTCTTTAAAATTTCGCCCCGCCTTTAGGGACAGGCACCTAAGATAGCGGGACTATCTCGGAATTTTTGTTCACGCCATCTCCTCCGAGAAGAGAGATAGCGTGAGCCTGTCTTTTTCCACGCCCTTTATAACCTGGACAGGCACAAGTTATAAAGGACGGGCTGCCATTGATTTTTAGGCAGCCAAGGCATATGAATAGTTGGCACTTATTTTTCGCCGTTTATTTAACGTGCACACGGCAAAAGCACGGCGTGCAGTTTTAAGTGCCCGTGGCTCCCGTCGAAACCACGCCACCCCCAAATTTCAAAGAACGATGACGAAATCCAAATTTAATTAACAGTTAATACATCCTTGAAAGTTCCAATAAAAATTTAAAAAGAAGGAAACAAATTTCAAAATTTCTTAAGGTTTTCGCTTCATTGGGATTTTTTAAACATAAAATCAGCAAAGGGGAAGAATTAACGAAGTCTTTTTAGGGCAAGTTTACATAACATCCATTAGAGAAAAGGTGAGGAGATGACTTTTGGGTATGTTGAAAAATCTTTTCGCAAAGGTTCTGAGGACTCCTTTGGAGGATCGCTTCGCCGAGGAAATTCGTTTAAGTTTGTCTATATCTGCAATTTTCGGCGAAGCGATCCCTTTGAGAGTGGATTTAATTTTACTTTTTCAAAAAGGTCCTAAGGACCTCTAAAGAAATCACTTCACCGAAAATCGCCGTATCTATACAATTCCCACGGCACGAAAAGAAGTTTATTGTTACGGCTCTCCAAGGCTAAATTTCTTTGCTACCATTAGCAAATGGTAAATTTTAAGTTCCCCTTTCAACCTTCAACACTGTAAGAAGTTTTTTCTGCTTATTCACTCGGTAAGTTAAAACTACATTATTGAGAAGAATTTCGTATATGCTTGAACCTATTTTTTTACTTTCAACAGGAATTGGCTTAAGCTTCAACTCTTCAAGTTTTTCAATGAATTTATAAACTTCTTCAAGGTTACCTTTAAATAAATCAAGAATTTCAACGAGCAAATTTTCAGTAAACCTCAAATCAAATTCACCCCTCTTTTTAATCTGTTTATCAATAATTTTTTCAAAACTTTTCACATTATCTTTCATCCTTTTGAATTCCTCATAAGGTAAGATAGTTATATATCTTCTCTTACCTTTCATCAAATGAATAACCTTATCCTCTCCAAAATCTTTCACCATATCCCGAGTTTTTGTTTAAAGTATTCAAGTGTCCTTTTCAACCCTTCCTTTCTAGGTATTTTTGGTTCCCAGCCGAGGATCTCTTTTGCTCTTGTTATATCAGGTCTTCTTACCTTTGGATCATCCGGTGGGAGTGGTTTAAAAACAATTTTACTTTTGCTTCCAGCAAGTTCTTTTATCTCTTTAGCAAGTTCAAGAATTGTCACCTCATCTGGATTTCCAAGATTTATCGGATAAACATAATCAGACATCAAGAGTTTAAAAATCCCATCAACAAGATCATCAATATAGCAGATGCTTCTTGTTTGGCTTCCATCACCAAAAACGGTTATATCCTCACCTTTAAGTGCTTGGGTCATAAATGCAGGGATAGCTCTTCCATCGTCAATTCTCATTCTTGGACCATAGGTATTGAAAATTCTCGCGATCCTTGTGTCAAGTCCATGGTATCTGTGATATGCCATTGTCATAGCTTCTGCAAATCTCTTTGCCTCATCATACACACCCCGTATTCCAATTGGGTTAACATTACCCCAATATTCCTCACTTTGTGGGTGTACAAGCGGATCACCATAAACTTCGCTTGTTGATGCGAGAAGAAACCTTGCACCCTTTGCCTTCGCAAGTCCCAATGCTTTATGGGTTCCAAGTGCTCCAACTTTTAGCGTTTGAATAGGATACTTAACATAGTCCATTGGACTTGCAGGAGATGCAAAATGTAAAATGAAGTGAACATCACCCGGAACATAAAGAAATTCGGTGACATCATATTTTATAAACTTAAACTTTGGATGACCGAAAAGATGAGCAATGTTATCAAGGTTTCCTGTAATAAGATTGTCAAGGCAAATAACTTCATCGCCTTCAGCAATAAATCTATCACATAAATGCGACCCAATAAATCCAGCTCCACCCGTTATTACAACCCTTGCCAATTTTGCTTTTCCAATTTTGTTTTAATTATAAACTTTTATAATAAAACTCTCCTGCGGTGTACAGCAAGGTAAGGGGGTGTTCGGAAAGGTAAAAACCGCCTTACAAAGTAATATCTCGCAATATGATAACTGGTATCAAAACCATAAAAATTAAGCTTCATCCTTTCAAGTTCCTCTTCCCTATAAGCTCTTAGTGGCTTTACAGCCCATTCTTTTTCTCTTTCTTCTCTCTTTTTTGAGATGAAATCGCTATAATCAGGAGAATTTATAAATGTTTCAAGCATTATTTTCAACCTTTCTATAAATTCCTCCGGTGTTTTCGCAAAAGTTCCATCTATGAGTCCCAATTTAGCGGCTTTGTTTGAGCTTATAGGCATGCGATTCTCCATTATCTCTTTTCCCTTTTCCCATCCTACTCTTTTAGGTAATGTATATGTCCAAAATTCAGAGCCATAAAGATTTCCAATGTTCTTATAGTGTGGATTTAAAACCACACCTTCTCGTGCAAAAACAAAATCACAAGTTAAACCCAAAAACACACCCCCTGCTCCAGCATTTCCAATCAAACCAGCTACTGTTAACTTATCATTTGTGGTTAATATCTCCTCACATAAATCGTCCATAGCGTTTATATTTCTCCACGATTCGTCAGCCGGACTTTCAGATGCTTCAATGGTGTTAAGATTCATACCATTGGAAAAGAAATCTTCATTCCCAAGTAGTACAATTGCTTTAACAGGCTTATTTTTCGCGTATTTAACAACTTCTTGGAGACGATAACATTGTTCCGTGGACATTGCCCCGTTATAAAAATAGAACTTTATATATGCGATCCCTTTGGATTCTTCATAAGATATTTCTCTATAGGTTTCAAAACTTACACTTTCCCATGCTTTTAATGGTTCTTCTTTTAAAGTCTCACTAATGGATTTAGGCAAAACTCTTATAGCTGGCAATTTAATTGAATTTTTCTCTTCACTCCGCATATAAGTTATCCATACCGCACCATCTTTTGTGCCTATGCAAACAGCCTCATCCCTTTGAGCTATTAACTGCCCTGGCTTACCTTTCAAATAATCTTCACGATAGACGTTGAATAAATAATAATCAGTCCCGAGAATGTTTGCAATAGCTCCAGGTTGACCATCGGATGCGTAGATTTTTCTTAACACATCATCAGTGTTATCTTTTTCCCAGTTAATTCTTCTGAAATCTTTCGGCACTACTGGATTAAATACAGCGTTATCTTGTGGAAATTTATCAATTTTACCAGACTCAAATTTCTCCAATGTCTCAAGTATACATTCAACAGCTGATTCTGTCACTTCAAGTCTATAAATACTTGATTTTTTTGCAAATCTGACTGGAAATATCCTATACGAATAAATATCCCCAGCATCATATTCTTCGCTTGCCTCAAGCACCGTTACACCCCAAAGCTGTTTTTTCTCCAGAATAGCCCAATCAAGCGCGTTTGGACCTCTATCTCCAGGTGGTCCAGGGTGAATGATCAAGGTAGTATATTTTTGCCATACCTCTTTTGGGATTTTTCTCTTAAGGAAAGGTGCAATCACTATATCTGGCTTGTAAAGATTTACTGCCTCTATCATAAGTTCTGGATGGACATCAAGCTCTATAGATACCTCATGACCTCTTTCAGCTAGCTCACAGTAAAGTCGCTGAGACAACGAGTTAAACCGATGGCACAGAAAGAGTATCCTCATTTAAAATTGTACCTCTATAATTGTAATAAGCTGCACATGCACCCTCTGATGAAACCATACATGAACCATAGGGATTTGATGGCGTACAAACTTTTCCAAAAAGTTTACATTCAAAAGGAAGAGCTACACCTCTGATTACTTTTCCACATATACAAGCTGGATGTTCCTTCGGTGGCGGAACTTCAACCTTAAACCTTTCTTCTGCATCAAAATCAGAGTATTTCTTTTTTATCTTCAAAGCGCTATAAGGAATTATGCCCAATCCTCTCCATTCAAACTCTTTTCTCAATTCAAATACCTCAGCTACAAGTTTTTGTGCTTTGATATTTCCCTCCCTAGTCACAAATCTTACATATTGGTTTTCCACAAATGCCTTTCTTTTTTCAATTTGTTTAGCTATCATGTAAACAGAGATCATTATATCTAAAGGTTCAAAGCCAGATATAACAACTGGTTTTAAGAATTCCTCTGCGAAATATTCATACGGTCTTGTGCCAATTATGGTGCTTACATGCCCTGGACCTATAAAACCATCTATATCAATACTACCAACTTCTCTTACCTCAGGAGCGTTGAGGATATGTTGTATTGCAGCCGGAGTTATAACATGATTTGATACAACGGAAAGATTTTTAAGACCAAGATCTTTTGCTTTTAGTATTAAAAGGGCGGTTTGAGGTGTTGTAGTTTCAAATCCTATAGCAAAAAATATCACTTGCTTATCAGGATTATTCTGCGCCACTTTTATTGCATCAAGACAAGAATAAAACATCCTTACATCGCTTCCCTCCGCTTTTAAATTAAGCAAACTTTTTCTATTTGACCCGGGAACCCTAAGAACATCGCCATAAGTACACAAAATAACATCTTTTTGTTTAGCAAGTTCTATAGCAAGGTCAACTCTTTGCATTGGTAAAACACATACAGGACACCCCGGACCATGCACAAAATGTATAAACCCTTTTAAAATTTGATCTATCCCATATTTCATTATGGTATGCGTATGCCCACCGCAAAACTCCATTATCCTTAAGGACCTTCCAATTTTTTCAACTGTTTCTTTGATCATCTTTTCCAAAATCTTCACCCTTTCTGGATCTTTATAGGTTATAAGAACATTTTCTTTCTGCATCATTTCAACTCAATAACTCTTCCATTAGTTTTGATAACTTAGGCAAATTCATATCTTTTGGGGAAAGAATTGGGTTTTCAAAAGGCCATTTAATTCCTATTTCTGGGTCATTCCAGATTATGCCACGCTCATGTTCAGGTGAATAAAAATTATCAACTTTATACTCAACCTCAGCAACTTCAGAGAGCACAACAAAACCATGAGCAAAACCTTTGGGGATATATAACATTCTTTTATTTTCTTCAGAGAGTATCAAACCAAACCATTTTTTGAAGGTTGCAGATTCGGGTCTAATATCAACCGCAACATCAAATATCTCGCCTTTTATACATCTTACAAGTTTTGACTGAGCAAATGGCTCAATTTGAAAATGTAAGCCTCTTAAAACTCCTTTCACAGATTTTGAATGATTATCTTGAACGAACTTCTCTTTTATTCCAACCCTTTCAAATTCTCTATACGAGTAAGTCTCCATGAAAAACCCGCGATTATCCTCAAAGACTGTTGGTTCTATTATGATCAAATCCGGTATTTCACTAACCCTCGTGAATTTAAATGGCATAACCCTTGGTAACTTTTAATGAAGAGTTTTTAAAGTTTTCACTTTCAAAGCCGATAGAGTGATTCAGACAAATTTACCCTCTGCCGATGCCATAATATGTAAACCCAAGTTTTTTGAGTTTCTCTGGATTATAGATATTTCTTCCATCAAAGACAACAGGGGTTCGCATCAATGTTTTTATGTAATTAAAATCAGGTTCTCTAAATTCTTGCCATTCAGTTATGAGGACGAGAGCATCTGCATTTTTCAAAGCCTCATATTGATTTTTTGCAAATTTTACTTTATCGCCGAAAATTTTCTTTGCATTTGGCACAGCTACGGGATCAAAAGCGGAAATTTTTGCTCCAAGTTTTAACAATTCATTTATGATTACAATTGAAGGTGCTTCTCTCATATCATCTGTCTTTGGTTTAAAAGACAATCCCCATATTGCTATCTTTTTATTCTTCAATTCCCTTCCAAAATGTTTTTTTATCTTTTCAACTATTAATTTCTTTTGTCTTTCATTAACCTCATAAACTGATTTAACAATTTTCAATTCAACGCCGTTTTTCTCCCCCATTTTCATCAACGCTTTTATATCTTTAGGGAAACAGCTACCGCCCCAGCCAACGCCGGGAAACAAAAATCTTGGACCTATTCTATTATCATAACCGATTGCAATTCTTACTTTTTCAACATCAGCGCCAAGCTTTTCACAAAGGTTTGCTATCTCATTCATAAATGAAATTCTCATAGCAAGAAAAGCATTTGCGGTATATTTAACCATTTCAGCGCTTCGCGTATCCATCACAAGAATTGGAGCTCCTGTTCTGACGAAAGGTTCATAAAGTTCGCGAAGAATTTTTTCGGCTTCCCCATCATTTACTCCTATCACGACTCTATCTGGAAACATGAAATCCTGCACAGCGTTTCCCTCTTTTAAAAATTCTGGGTTTGAAGCCACATACAAATCAATTTTATCTGAATACTTGCCAAGTTCTTTATTTAACATTTCTTTTATTTTATCCGCCGTTCCAACTGGTACTGTTGACTTGCTAACTATAAGCTTTTTAAGCTGTTTTTTTTCGTCTTTTGCTAATCCCCGCAAAATTTTCGCGATATTCTTCACAACGGAAAATAAAATCCCAAGATCAGCATCCCCGTCTTTTCCGGGCGGAGTTGGGAGGCAAAGAAAAATTATTTCTGAATTTCTAACAGCGTATTCAAGATCAGTTGTAAACTTCAATCTTCCAGTATTTAAATTTTTTCTCACAATTTCATCAAGACCGGGCTCATAGATTGGAACGATCCCCTTTTTAAGCTTATTGATTTTCTCTTTATCAATATCCATACAGATCACATTGTTACCACTTTCGGCAAAACAAGCGCCTGTAACAAGTCCAACATAACCAGTTCCAATGATTGAGATGTTCATTTTTTAAGCAGATTTATTTTGATTTGTTTTTGGGGTTCTTTTTACGACCAAAATACTTTCGTTTATTAAATTCCTAAAACTCTCAATTTCGTTTTCTCCAGCGACTATAACATCAACTGCAATATCAAGATTATCTGCGAAAAAATAGAAATACTTTTTACATCTTTCAATCGGGTTTTCGCTTCCAGTATCACTTAACAATACGAAAATGTCAATATCACTTAACCCTGTCTCCTGCTTCTTTGCAAATGAACCGAAAATTCTTATCTCATCTATTTCTGGGAATAAATCCATAGCAGTTTTTGATATCTCTTCAACTGTTTTAAGTATCTCCTCCCTCTTTAAATAAAATCCCTTCACAGAACTTGATGATATTACTTGCCGCATCTAATGCCTCCAATGCTTGTTTTTCCGTGAAGTAATCAGCTGGTTTACCTGAAGCAAACCCATTAGGATATCTTGGCGGTATATAGTATAGATCAAGCAATTTTGCGTATTCACCTATTTTTTCAGGAATTTCAATCTTTCCAGATAAAATTTTTATCATTTCAAATATGGAATGTCCCCATAAATTTAAACCGATTTTCAAAGCGAGCGCCTTTACCGCTTTTTCAGCGGATTGTTGTGCTGTAAAACAAGCCCACTCATAAAATTTAAAATCAATATCAATTCTGGCTCTCTCAATATCCCTTTTCGCTTGATCATACCAATCTTTCCACCTATTCATAATCGTTCGGATTTTAGAATTTTAAAAATTCATAAAACTTATCTTCATCTGGTAATACCAAATATAAAAATAAATCTTCTTTGCAAAGTTAGCAAAGAATTTTCCCCTTTACAAATTTGGCTTATTCCCTATTCCACCGTTACGCTTTTTGCAAGATTTCTCGGCTGATCAACATCACACCCACGCATAACAGCGATGTGATAAGCAAGCAACTGCAATGGTATCACAGAGAGAATCGGCATCAACATATCAAATGTTTGTGGAATTTGAATGGTGTGATCAGATAATTTCGCTACTTTATCATCAAGTTCAGTAACAATTGAAATTATTTTTCCCTTTCTTGCTTTAACTTCTTCCATATTGCTTAGGACTTTTTCGTAAACACCATCTTTAACAGCGATAAAAACAACAGGCATATTTTCATCAATCAAAGCAATTGGTCCATGTTTCATTTCAGCTGCTGGATAACCTTCTGCATGGATATAAGAAATTTCTTTTAGTTTCAGGGCGCCCTCAAGCGCAACTGGATAATTAAACCCACGCCCAAGATATAGAAAGTTATGATGGTCTTTATATTTTTCTGCAAGCGCTTTTATGTGATCATTTAATTCAAGAATTTTTTTAACTTTTTCAGGAATTGAAATCAATTCCCTTGCTATCTCAGATGCGAGTTCGGGAGATATTTTCCCTTTTTCTCTTCCAAGCAACAGCGTAATTAAACTAAGCACAACAAGCTGACTTGTAAAAGCTTTTGTTGATGCAACCCCAATTTCAGGTCCGGCATGGATATAAACTCCAGCATGGCTTTCTCTTGCAATTGTTGAACCAACCACATTTACGATTCCAAGAACAGTTGCTCCCTTCGCCTTAGCAAGTCGCAATGCAGCAAGAGTATCTGCGGTTTCACCACTTTGACTTATCAACCACACAACATCATCTGGAAATATCACTGGATTTCTATATCTAAACTCCGAAGCATATTCAACATCAACGGGTATTTCGGCATATTGTTCAAGCATGTATTTTCCAACAAGTCCAGCATGCCAACTTGTGCCACATGCTGTGATTATAAATCTTCTCGCATTTAAAATTTTATCCATAAAATCAGCGATTCCCCCGAGCTTTACTTCGCCTTTTTCATTTATCCTGCCACGCATTGAATTAAGCAAAGACTCAGGCTGTTCAAAGATTTCCTTAAGCATAAAATGTGGAAAACCACCTTTTTCTATTTCATCTAAACTAAGCGCTAATTCGTGAATTCTGCTATCAAGATCCAATTTTTCATCAGAATGTATCTTCCTTACCTCAACACCATCAGGTGATATTATCCCAATTTCACCATCCTCAAGAAAAATTACATTTCTTGTTAAAGCAACAATAGCTGAGGGGTCTGAAGCTGCTATATACTCCCCATCACCCAAGCCAATTATTATCGGACTTCCTTTTCTTGCAACAATTATTTTTTCAGGCTCATGCGCACAGACTATCCCAAGCCCATATGTTCCTTCAATATGATTAAGAGCAAGTTGAACAGATGTTGTGAAATCTTTTGTGTTTTTATAAAATTCCTCTATCAAATGAGAAATTACTTCAGTATCAGTTTGACTTTTGAAGATATGTCCAAGCGATTCAAGTTTTTTCTTTAAGATTTGATAATTTTCAATTATTCCGTTATGAACAACCGCAAATTTACCTGTGCAATCGGTTAAAGGGTGTGCATTTATATCGCTTGGCTCACCATGTGTTGCCCATCTCGTGTGAGCTATACCTACAGATAAAGAAAACGAAGTTGAATTTACAATAGGTGCAAAATTTTGAAGTTCGTTTTCAAGTCTTGAAACTTTTCCAGCTCTCTTTAGAATAAAAACATCGTCGGATAATATGGCGATGCCTGCTGAATCATATCCCCTGTATTCAAGTCTTTTCAACCCACTTATAAGAACTTCAAAGATATTTCTCTTCCCGATATAACCAACAATACCGCACATAACTTTAAACCTTTTTTTATTTTAGATTTATCTTGTTAACTCACCCCCTTGCTTCCCCCTCTCTAAATTAGAGAGGGGGTTGGGGTAGGTCAGTTTTTCAACTCACCCCCTTTAAGTTCCCCCTCTCTACAGTTGTAGAGAGGGGGGTAGAGGGTGAGTTAGCTTGTTAACTTACCTCTCTTAATTCTCCTCTCTCTAACTTTAAAGAGGGAGTTGGGTGGGTCAGTTTTTCAACTCACCCCCTTTAAGTTCCCCCTCTCTACAGTTGTAGAGAGGGAGGTAGGGGGTGAGTTAGTTTGTTAACTTACCTCTCTTAATTCTCCTCTCTCTAACTTTAGAGAGGGAGTTGGGGTGGGTTAGTTTATTAACTCACCCCCTTTTCATTTCCCCCCTCTCTAATTTTAGAGAGGGGGTTAGGGGGTGAGTCAATTTATTAATCCACCTCTTTAGTTTTCCTCTCTAAAATTGTATAGAGGGAACAGGGGTTGAATTATTGCATGGTGCGAAGCGACGAAGTCGCAAAGTAATTATGTCGGGGGAATTTTTATTTTTTTACTCACCCCCTTTAAGTTCCCCCTCTCTACAGTTGTAGAGAGGGGGTTAGAGGGTGAGTCAATTCATTAACTCACCACCTTAGTACTCCCTCTCTATAAATAGAGAGGGGGTTAGGGGGTGAGTCGTTTATTAACTTACCCTTTTTAATTCTCCCCCTCTCTATTTTATAGAGAGGGGTTAGGGGGTGAGTCAATCTTTCATCCTGTCATTGAGGGGCGAAGCCCCGAAGCAATCTCAAAACGCGATGACAAATGATTTGAATTTCTTAGCTCCCTACTGTTTTATCAAAGTTGAAAAATAACCAGGCTTTAAATGTGAATAACTTCTTTTTAGACCCCTCAATGTTTTTATAATTTTTTATATCTGAATAAAAAACCTCAAGATTAAAATTTAATTTTGAGCTAAAATAATAAAACAAACCAAACCCGATTCTATGTGTTCTTTCAACCACACCATATGGAAATTTTTCTTTATATCCAGTTTCAACTGTTATATCAGGTGCCATCCACGGCTCATCCCAAGGTTTTTCAATTGAGCCTTCTCCGTGTTCAATAAATTTGTAATTTAGAGTTAATTTTAATTTCCTCAAAACCCATTGCGTTAGCCATAATTCAAAACTTTGGAAATCGTTCCCAAGTGGATGAGCAATTGGTCTTTTGAAACGAAGATATTTATTGTGATCATATTCATGATTATAAGTTCTATTTCTAATTTGAGTATACTCTGCATTTAATTCACTACCAATTATATTTAATATATCCCCAATTTTAAATCCAATTAGAAACGCGTATGTATTGGGTTCAAGTTCCTGTTTCATTTTTCTTTGGTACATCCAATCATCTATGAGAAATTCAGCATACAAATTTAAATTTCGAATTGGATAATAAGTTAAATCAGCATAAAAAAATATATTTGATTCCTTTCCATCATTTATTTGAAATTCATAAAAAAATGCTATTGGATTTGAAAGTGTTAAATCAATATTACGGTGATTTCCACCATATAAAATAGCTTGCCCAAGTCCTAAATAAAGCTTGCACCATAAGTTTATCTCCAACCTATTGGCAGACAGATACCTACGAGATTTTAATACTTCAACGTTATCAAATCTATCCGTTTCTAGTACTTTAATACTATCTGGTATCCTATCATCAAGTTGAGAGATAAACCAGCTATATTTAATTTTCTTGGAGAATAAATCAATTTGAATTATATCGTATGGAATTGCGTAATCCGAAATTAACAAATTCCCGCCCTTTCCATATCCCCACTTTATATAATCCCTCCCCAATTTAACCGACATAGGTCCGACATTTAATTTTAAATAACCTTGCTCGGTGTAACCAGCAAAAAAGCCGAGCCATTTCTTACCAGTGTAAGTTGTATCATCAAGCAAATTTTGATCCATTAGAGAATTATTATAAAGTGTAAACTTATCACTATAATACAGTGAAAATTTTGCTCTGCCCCTAAACCTTAAAAGACGATTTGAATAACCATCACGCCAAGCGTATTCAGAAAGCATAACACCAGCTTTGAGTTTAAAATCATCGGTATCTCTCAAAAGGTTAGTTGAGTTTGATTGTACCTGCGTGTATAAAAAATCAATTTCATCTCTAAATTCTTCCTCAAGAATTTTGAAAAGCTTTCTTTCAAAATCATTCTTTACCCTTGTGTTCTCCTTAACTATATGCCTTGATATTTCAATCCTTGAATATGGTTTATACCCCTGTGGTAGCTCCCTAAAGTAACCACGAAGTTTAAGTTCTTCAATAATGTGGTAAATCCAGTAGTCAGTTGGGATGGTCTCGGAAAATTGGGCGAAAGAAAAATTCTCAAGAAAAACAACTGCAATTACAATAAAAATTGTAAATTTAGTTAAACAAGATATTTTATGCCCTCCCATACTATTAGAAACTTTGGCTTACTCAGATATCATAAGTTATAAGAACTGGAAATATTTTTTTTCATAAATATGGGAGATTTTGCTTATTGTATCTAATAAATCACCGAACTATTTTCTTATTTGCCTAAATTCTTCAATTAGCATTATAAGTTGTTCTTCGGTTTTCCTTTGTGCTTCACCGAGCTGGCCAACTCTGATTGTAAGTTGATCAACTATTAGCAAATTTTTTATAAGTTAAAAGAACATAATCATTCACTTTTCAATCCCCATCTGTCTTATTGGCTCAGAAAAATAAGTTAAGTAATCATCTAAGATTTTAAGATTTTTTATTTCAGTCTTATCTATTGTGCCTTATCGGAATACTTAATGAAGCTGATGTGTTATATTTATTTTTAGAATCCTTATCTCATAGGTAAATATTCCGCTACTCCATGAATCCCACTAATATCTCTTTTCTCTCTGGATTTTCTTCCCCACAATACTTCCCCCCTAAACATCTAATTCAGGCAAAGCAAGATGTTCTCCCGAAAACTTCTTCTTCATCTTAGCATTGAGATATACACTTGTCATCATAAAGTTTAAAAAGGAAACCTAAAAAGGGTAGAGATAAGATAGTAACGAAAAGATCTCATAAAAGGACATTTTTTCTTTTGAGGCCAACCTAAATCCCCTCACTTCACTTACACTCTCTTTCCTTCTCCATCTTTGTTTTTTCAAATTCAAGGTAAGCTTTGTATGATAATGCTCATTAAAATCCCTTAAAAAAGCTTGGAGAAAGATATCGATAAATCTACAAAAGACTGGGAGGAAAGCTTTTGGGTCCTCAATAAGTTGAACCTGAGATCTCTAACCTCTTTACATGAGAGGCAAGTTACAATGAGAACAGCTTCAGAACAAAAAAAAAAGCTACAGCGCAATAAGTTCAATATAATTTTCATTGCTTAGGTTAGCTCTTGTCCTAAAAGTAGCAAACTTAGGTTATGATAGTTTTTACTCAATTTTCACTTGCCACATTCGCCAACACAGAAGTCCTAAAAGGCTGAAAACAAAAAGCGACACAGCAATAGCGACGAGGAC